>NZ_JAVRCE010000011.1:0-163450 GCF_034530915.1 Nostoc sp. DedQUE09 | reverse complement strand
CATTATGCTGCGTCGTCTAACCTCCTAAAGATTTACTTTATAAATGGTCTCTAAAGGGGAGAATAAATTTAATATTCCAGCACTAGATTTGACCTTGACAAATTTGGATGGATGTTATCGGGAACTCCGTAATAATTTTACTGTTGCAATTGAACGTCGCGATCGCAATAAAAAATTTATAACTCGTTGGGGAAGTTGGAATAGAGGCGGTATGGAAGTTCAAAAACGCGATGCACTCTATTTTATTCGAGAATCTTTTGATCAATGTCAAGTGTAGACGCTCCCTCTTGCTCTTAGCTCGACTTCAATACTGTTTGGTTAAAGCAAGAGACGCGATGAATCGCCGTCTCTACAATAATTAGTTTTTTGTCTTGACGGCAATTTCTCGCATCTTGGTGATGATTTATCATTAGACTTCTTGCATAAGTCGGCACAAGGGGAAGGTGGGGCCTCTGGGGATAAAGGGCGGGGGGAAGGGTAAAAAGTTCTGTATTGTCCCCTTCCCCTTTAACCTTTACCCTTTTCCCCCTCTTGCAAAAGTGCTTTTTGCAAGAGGTCTATTATTGCAAGCGTACAGATACACTACCTGCATGGGCTGGCAAACCTTCTGCCTCTGCTAAGGTGATAGCTGCTTTGCCTATTGTCTGTAATGATTGTTTGTCACATTCTAAAAAAGTAATTCGTTTGAGAAAGTCGTAGACACTCAAACCAGAGGCAAAGCGGGCAGAACGTGCAGTTGGCAGTACATGGTTGGGGCCTCCTAAATAATCGCCAACCGCTTCTGGAGTGTAGCGTCCTAAAAACACGCTGCCGGCACACTTAATTTGATTGGCAAGGAGTTGCGGGTTGTCCACGCACAATTCCACGTGTTCTGGAGCTAGTTGATTGAGCAGTGGTATACTCTCGGCTAAATCGCTAACTAGAATCACAGCTGCATAATTTTGCCAACTTGCACTGGCGACTTCTCTGGTGGGTAAATCGGCGAGAATTTTCTCAACAGCCTTGATTACTTGTTGCGCGAAGATTTCGGAATCAGTAATTAAGATTGACTGGGCACTAGGATCGTGTTCTGCTTGCGATAGTAAATCCCAGGCAATCCAATCTGGATTGTTCTGGCCGTCAGCTACCACTAAAATTTCTGAAGGGCCAGCGATGCTATCAATGCCAACAGTGCCAAAGACTTGACGCTTGGCTTCAGCAACATAAGCATTACCAGGGCCAACAATTTTATCCACTGGGGCAATGCTTTCTGTACCATAAGCTAATGCTGCGATCGCTTGCGCCCCACCAATGCCATATATTTCTGTCACACCAGCAACTTGAGCAGCAGCCAATACGACAGGATTAATCTCACCACCAGGCATCGGTACTGTCATGACAATTCTTTCAACACCAGCAATTTTCGCTGGTAAGGCATTCATCAACAAAGAACTCGGATAGCTAGCCCGTCCCCCTGGTACATAAATTCCCACTTGCGACAGCGCTACCCAATTCAATCCCAGTTTCACCCCGACTGCATCGGTATAGCCAATATCTTGCGGTAGTTGTTTTTGATGGAAAGCCACAATTCTTTCAGCAGCAAATTCCAGCGCTGCCAAGACATCGGCAGGACATTGGGCCGCGTGTTCGGCAATAAAGGTTTCGCCCAGATGCAAAGACTGGAGATTGTTGCGATCAAAGCGGCTAGTATAGTCCTTGACTGCGGCATCACCACGCACTTTGACATCAGCTAGAATTTCGCGTACTGTCCCACTAACATCAACTGTAACTTCCCGGCGATCGCTTACAAGAGTTTGGAATTTGACAGAAAAATCTTTGTCGGTAGTTTGAAGTAGCTGCATGGACAGTACCTTAAAAGCAGTGAGGTCAATAATCAGTTTAACTCCTGATTAACTTGCTAGATATGACTGTGGCTTATATGCATCACTCTTTTTCAGATGTAAGCTAAAAGCACAAAAGATTATGAGTTAACATCCTATGCAGCAGTCCACAAGAGGCAATTACCGGGATATTTGGCGGCAGCTTGTTACTTTGGCTGCAATCTTTGGTGCTTTTGTTATCAACATAGTATCGAACATTTTTCCGCTCAATGGACTTAACATCGGGGAAATTTCCAATACTTTGTTTAAAAATGTCTTGATTATCCCTGCCAATTACGCCTTTGCTATCTGGGGGCTGATTTACCTTGGGTTGTTTGCTTTTGGGGTATACCAAGCTCTACCTAACCAACGATATGAGGCTGATTTACGTAAGACAGGTTATCTGTTGGTGATTGCCTGTGTTGCTCAAAGTATTTGGGTATATCTATTTTTGTCTCGGTTTTTTGCTCTTTCTGTCATTGCAATGCTCTTGATTCTGTTGCCCTTGATTGCTGTCTATGTGCAGTTAGAAATTGGCAAATCGCGTGTACCTCGGCTGAAAAAATGGTGTATTCACTTTCCGATTAGCATTTATCTAGGCTGGATTAGCGTCGCGACCATTGTCAATGTAGCGTCTGCCTTGAATTTTCACGGGTGGAACGGTTGGGGGATTTCTGCTGTAACCTGGACTCTGATCATGGTATTGATAGCAACAGCAGTTGCAGTAGTTATGGTCATCCAGCGTCGAGACATCGCTTATACAGGAGTAACAATCTGGGCATTAGTAGCGATCGCACTCAAACATTTTGATAACTTAATGCTCAGAAATACCGTATTTATTTTGGCAATTTTCCTATTTTTAACCGCTACGATTAACCGCTTACGCACCCAACAAGAACATATTTAAGTGTAAGTAATGACCAATCCCAGTTGGGGCGGGGTGTGGGGTGTAGGGTGTGGGGGTAGGGGAAGAGACTTTTAGCAAGCGTTCGTTAAGCACGCACAATAATGGTCGGTTGTTACACACACCAGTTTGATTATTATTAGCCAAGATAGATAGTTAGAGCCGTAATCGTCTGAAAAGACCAAAATTTATAGAAATGAAAAATATTATCTCAATTGGTTGGAATAACTGGTTAAAACGGCATAAAGAATCTATTTTATTATTTGACTCAACTGCTGCCGCTAATGAGATTGCCCTGATGCTTAACGGCCAATGGGATGGCTGCAATGGTGTAATTGTGGCTTCTAGTGATGAGATAGCTGTTAACACTGCTGCCAAACTATTACAAGCTACATGGTGTTATCAAGGCGCATCAAAAGCGGTGTTAGACAGAGTAACAACTGATGCAATTTTACGCCGTTATGCAATTGGAGAAAGAAATTTTGTTAATGCTAATTTGAGGTGTGCAGTACTTGCATCAGTGAAGCTGAGTGAAATTAACCTAAGTTATGCTTCGTTGAGTTGGGCGGACTTAAGTCAAGCCAATCTAACTAAAGCTGATTTAACAGCAGCAGACCTCAGTCAAGCTAATTTAAGTGGAGCCGATTTGAGTAAAGCATACCTGATCAGGGCAAACCTCAGCGAGGCAAACTTGCAACAAGCTTCACTTCAGGGGGCTAACCTAAGTAGTGCTAACTTAAGTGAAGTCAACCTCACTGGTGCAGATTTAACAGGAGCTAATCTGTCACGAACAGACCTAAGAGGAGCAAATTTTCACTTGTGCAATTTGAGTGGGGCTAACCTAACAAATGCCAAGTTAATTGAAAGTGACTTAGCTTTTGCTCAACAATGATCGATCGCCGCACTCCAGTATTACCTTTAGTCAGTTCCACCCCAAGTCCAGTTAGGATTGCCATTCTTTAAACTATTTTTTAGCACTACTAGGGGATAATCATTAGCATCAGAGCCACCAGCCAAATCTAAGATGAAGTAAACTTTACCTTTTACAAAGTGCATCCGTAAATAATTAATCTTTCCAGAATAGTCTTGTCCATCAACCTTAGTCATTCCAGCAGAAGCAAAGCATCTAGCATATTTTGGTTTGAGTGTCCCAACCCATGTAACACTAAACCTATTACTGGCTTGAACAGAGATATTACTGGCATAGGCACTTAGGTTAATAGAGCCATCTGTTGCAAAACTGCCTTCTTGATAAGGACGGGATTTTTCAGTAACAATTACCTTGTCTGGACAGCTTTGTTTTTGCTCGTTTTCACTATAAACTTTTAGCTCAATTTTTTGTGATTGATTTTGTGCTTGGACGCACCAGTTGGACAACAAAGGCAGTAAACCAATACTTGTGCCTATAATCAAAATCAAAGGTCTAAATGAAATCATACTCATATTTGAACCAATACTAAATTGAATGTAGTATTAGATTTTAGTAATTAATTGGGGAAATTCAAGTCAGGGTAATTACTGAGAAAAGGAAAAGAAAAATGTTGAAGAAGAAAAAACTTTTCCCCACAATCCCAAAAATTTGGTTTTTACTAACCCAAGCAACATCGGACTCGCAAGTTTTGCTCGGAAATTCTCAAAAAAATTGCGATCGCTTGTAAGCTAAAACACCTGACGAACTAACTACATAAACCGCAGATGTACACGCGCTCTCAAAGTTAATTCAGACTTAGCATACTTTTTAAACACCCTCAAAGCGAGTCAAAAATGTCCTAATTAACCTGAGTACAATAAATCTCTCCTTACCTTGAACTAAATTTCAAGTGTGTGACATCTAAGTAAATATGGTAGTATATGCTTAGTGTTAGGTTATTTAAATGTTCTGTGTTTCAAGGTAAATATGCACGCATAATTTCCCAGCTCAGAAGTATAAAAATCAACTTTTAAGTCAGTAGTTAACTATTTACTTGAATTTACACCCTGATTAATTTGTACAGTATCATTCGACTTAGATAGTTTGAGAGATAAAAATCAGTCCTATTGAAAAGCCTTTTCATAGGATGAATCTTTGATGAATATTACTGTTCCTAATTCTTCAGGTAGAAAGTATGCCAAAACGTCAATTTTGGTCAGTATTTTGTGCCTGAAAACAGCGCTAAATTCAAAGTTGAGAACTGAAGTTACTGAAAAAATGGAATCAGGTAGGTAAAAATTATGGCAAATATCATTGGAACCAGCGGCTACGACTTACTACAGGGTGGTACTGGGAATGATACTCTCATTGGTGGTACTGGGAATGATTATTTAACTGGTGGCGGTGGCAAGGATAAATTTGTTTACAACTTGGGCGACGGCACTGATACAATCACTGATTTTGGTGGCATAGGTAAAGGAACTAACCCGACAGCAGCAGTTATTGCTGAAGTGGACACCATCAAATTCCAGGGTACAGGATTAACTGCTCGAAATTTACTGCTGCTTCAGAATGGCAACAACCTGGAAATCTCCTTTGAAGGGAATGCTAATACCTTAGTTATCCTGGAAAACTTCAAACTAGAAAATTTGGAGAATCTGAAAGCTTCTGGAGCCAAACCAGCACTTGGTAATATCCTGTTTGACGGGCAAAATAGCATCACTGACAGCTTTAATGTCCTCGATTCCAACTCTACTGATACTAGCCTGGGCATCAAGAACACAGTAACTTTCCTCAATGACCTCAACAATAACATTACTGGGTTAGAGGACTCAAATGATGTCGTTAATGGTCAAGGCGGTAATGACAAAATCGATGGCTTGAGTGGAAACGATTTGCTGCGAGGTGGTGCGGGTGATGATACCCTCATTGGTGGTGCGGGAAATGACTCCCTCATTGGTAGTACGGGGAATGACTCCCTTGCTGGCAATAATCTGCTTTCTGGGGGCTATGGCAATGATTATCTCTCCATCTCTGGCTACCGGAGCTTTAGCTACCCAGACTACGACTACAACTCTCGCTCGTCTGGTAAGAACACTCTCAACGGTGGCGCTGGTGACGATAACTTGAGTGCTAGCGGTTCAACAGGCAATAATTTGCTCTCTGGGGACGATGGCAATGATTCTCTCTCCATCTCTGGCTACTACGACGGAGGTAACTACGGATACGACGAATCTCGCTCGTCTGGTAAGAACACCCTCAACGGCGGTGCAGGTAAGGATACCTTGAGTGCTGGCGGTTCAACAGGCGATAATTTACTCTCTGGGGGTGATGGCAATGATTATCTCTCCATTTCTGGCAAATACAGCTATATTCCCAGCGACCCCTACTCACCCCGCGATGTCTCCATCACATACGAGTCTCGCTCGTCTGGAAAAAACACTCTTAATGGTGGCACTGGGGACGACAACTTGGATGCTAGTAATTCAAAGGGTGATAACTTACTCGATGGTGGCGCTGGCAATGATTATATCTCTGCCTCTAGCGCCTCTGGTAAAAACACGATCTATGGTGGTAGTGGGAATGATACCCTTATAGGTGGCTTTGGTAATGATACCCTTTATGGAGGCACTGGTACTGATACCTTTGTTTTCAATAATTACAATAAAGGTGTTGACAGTATTTATGACTTCAACGCGACTAATGAAGTGATTCAGGTATCGGCTGCTGGCTTTGGCGGCGGGTTATTACTAGGTTCACTTCAGACAAGTCAGTTTACTCTCGGAACATCTGCAACGACAAGCAATGAACGATTTATCTATAACAGTGCTACAGGTGGACTGTTCTTTGACCTTGATGGCAGCGCGTCTGGGTCTACTCAGGTAAAATTTGCACAACTATCTACTGGATTGTCCCTCGGCGTAAACAATTTTCTGGTTGTTTAATCGGAATTAGCGCTCTTTGATTGCCAAGCGGTACAGTTTGCGAGGTGCTATTTTTAGCGTCTCGCATTCGATTGCTTAATGCCAGCCATTTTGTTAAGCGATCGCGATTCTTGCAGAGATCAGTAAGATATTCCTTTCTGGAAACGTGCATAGGTTATTTCCAGATTATGGAAATGCCTATGAGTATGTCATATTACCCACTAGTTGAACCCAGAAAAAATTCAGAAGACGCGATCGCACCTATAGAATGTAGGTTTAATGCCGTGGAATCAGATTAATATAGCCATTTTCAATCCGGTGAGGTACAGGTATGCAAATAGACCTAACCCCCTAACCCTTCCCGAAGCGGGAAGGGGGAACAATTCAAAGCCTCTCTCCTTTTAGGAGAGAGGTTTGGAGAGAGGTCAAAATTGTACTTCACGCTTGTCGAGAACCGCTATAATACATTTTTTTGTATCAAGGTTAATTTTATAAAAGATTGCTAAACTTAATCTTTATAAACCTTCTATTTCGTTGCATTCGCAATCAGGTATTATAAGGGATTAACCAGACTCTTAATCAACTGTGGTTAATTATTTATTAACAGAGCGATCGCCAGTTAAAAACTTGATATCAAAATTAAACAGTTAAAAATTCTTTTATGCTCAAAATTTCTAACCTTAACGTTTATTACGGCGAAAGCCATATTCTCCGCAATGTAGATTTGAGCGTACCATCGGGGCAAATGGTTTGCCTAATTGGACGTAATGGTGTTGGAAAAACTACCCTACTCAAAACTATCATGGGTTTACTCAAACCCCGCAGTGGTACTATTAATTTAGCTGAAGAATTAATCAATTCCAAATCTCCAGACCAAAGGGCAAAGTTGGGAATTGGTTATGTCCCCCAAGGACGAGAGATTATCCCTCGGTTGACAGTTAAAGAAAATCTCCTGCTAGGGTTGGAAGCTAGACGCAAACCAGTAAAAAAAGCAGAAATTCCAGAGGAAGTTTTTAGTTTATTTCCGGTGTTAAAAACCATGCTTTCGCGGATGGGTGGTGATTTAAGCGGAGGACAGCAGCAACAGTTAGCGATCGCACGTGCTTTAATGGGAGAACCTCAATTACTCGTCTTAGATGAACCCACTGAAGGTATTCAACCCTCAATCATCCTAGAAATTGAAGCCGCAGTTCGTCACATTGTCGAAACCACAGGCATTTCGGTTTTATTGGTAGAGCAACATTTGCACTTTGTCCGTCAAGCTGATTACTATTACGCTATGCAAAAAGGTGGTATCGTCGCCTCCGGTTCCACCACCGAACTCAGCCAAGATGTGATTCAGCGCTTTTTAGCTGTTTAATTTTTGATATTTCTATATCAATTGTGTCGGCAGCAATCAAGTCTGCTGCTTCTTGTAAAAGCTCACGCTGTTCCTTTTGAATTGCCTCCAAACGATTAGAAATTTCTGCTAATCGTTGTTGTTTATTTGGTTGAAAACTTTCAGTTAGTAAAGTAGGCGGATTATCAGTTGTTTTTGCACCTGTAATTCTTTGAACAGCAAATCTCCCAAGTTTAGTTAAAGATACAAAACTAACTTTAATCAAAGCCTGAAATAATTTTAACGGAACTTTGAGTATTGACCAACTAGCTGTCTCAATTAAGCGGACAATTGCTTTGATGATGCTCCAAATCAGCGCAAGTGCAAACAACAAAATTACTACACTAATAATTGGGTGATTAGCCGCCCAACCTAGTATTTGAACTAACCGAAAAAATATCGGGTGTTGTGTCAACCAATCACTTGCAGAAGATGCGATCGCATCTTTAACTGCGCCCGATGTTGTACTCTTAAATTTATCAGCAGTTTGCCAAGTTTGCTCTAAACTTGTTGTAACTGTATCAATTGCTTTATCAGTTGTTGTAGTGGCTGTTGTCTTCAAAGACTCACCAGCTTGTTGTGCTGAGTTACTTAGAGAGTTAACGCTTCCGCCCACAAAATCTTTCACATTTTGCAAGCGTTGTAAAACTCCGTTAGGTAAATGTATGTTTATTTGGGATGTCATAAAACATTTCACCGAGGTTGAAATCTAACGCGCAATCCGTCTTTCGGGTGATTAGTGGGAACCACAACTTCCTCTAAACTTTGATTGGGTAATATCTCCCAATGATAATTGCGTAGAAGATGAGCAGCAACAATCTTCATTTCCATTTTGGCAAAGGCTAGTCCAATACAGATGCGCGGCCCACCGCCAAAACCAACTAAACTAAAAGGATACTTTTTGTTTTCTTGGCGCTGAGGACTGAAACGGTCTGGTTCAAAAAGGTCTGGTTCAGAATAAATTTCTGCAATTCGGTGAGTAACTCCAATTGAATAGTATAACTGCCAACCAGCAGGAACGTGATAACCTTTAAACTCAAAGTCTTTAATTACGCCACGAAACCCGCCTCCGACAGGTTGATGCAATCTTTCAACTTCCCACAAAACCTGCTCTAAATAGGGCATTTTCCCTAATTGTTCTAAATCCAAGTCACCTTGACTTGCAAGTTGCAATTGTTCAACTTTTGCTTTTTCGAGTACTTCTGGATGACGGGCTAACTCTACACACAACCAAGTCAGCATCGAAGTAGTAGTTTCATGTCCAGCAAATAGTAATAGTAACGCCTGAGCGATGAGTTCTTTTTCACTCATCCGGTTCCCTTCTTCATCTTGGGCTTGCACTAATAAACTCAGAGCATCTTTTGTTGGATTTTGCTGACGTTCTCTGACAACATGAGTTAGATGCTCTAAAATCTGATTACGAGCAGCTATAGCTTTACCAAATGTTGTAAATGGCAAGGGCAACGGATTAATCGCAAACAGTCCATTTGTCATGGCTGCAAACAACTTGCTAAAACGTACACATTCAGGGCCAGGACGCGTACCCAACAATAATTGACTAGCAATATCAAACGTCAGTTGTTTAAATTCTTGAAACCAAGTAAATTCCTGCTGCTTCTCCCACTTTTGGAGATAGCTGCGTGTAATATCTTCCATTGTGGAGACATAATTTGCCAATGCTGGGCCATGCAATGCTGGCATCATCAAGCGACGGTTTCTGCGGTGTTCTTCTCCATCTTGCAGAAAAAGTGATTCACCCAGTATTGTCTTGAAATTATCAGGCCATCCCTCGCGCCAAGAAAAATTCTCCATTTGGCTTGACAAAACCAACTCTAATGCTTCCGGCCCGACCATCACTACAGTCGGTCTGCCAAGAAGATGAGTTTTGAAGATGGGCCCATACTGGCGATAGCGCTTTTTAGCAAAATCGCTGTCGAAAACAAAGGAAAGTGTTTCACCTAATACAGGCAAACCAAAGCTTCCAGGAGGAATTTGATTACTTTTCATATCTCTAAGGGTAGCTATGAAAAAGTTAACACGATATTCCAACTCTGCTGCGTTAGCAAAGCTCGCCGTAGGCATCGCAGCACCCCAAAATATTCTTAGTACTTTCAAATATCTTTGTCTCTTGCACTAATATCATGTTCGCTTGATTACTTACTAAACCCGAAGAACCCCACCCCGCCAAAGCTACGCTTCGTCTCCCCTCCCTGCTTGCGGGGAGGGGATTAAGGGCAGGGCTGTTTCATTCGTTCAGATCGCGATTTTGTCAACAGTATCAGCCAAAAATTTGAGTAAGTTGGTAATCGAAAAATTACGGCTTCAACCGATAAATTTAAGTGCGATCGCCTGGTTTTTGTCTGAATTGGATTGTTAACAACCTGATTTTTTTGACTGATACGCTTGTAAATTAAGGACTTTTAGGGAATGAAACAGCCCTGGGATTAAGGGGAGCCAGTGCGGTCTTGGGGTCTCCCCAAGTGGAGCATCTGGCGTGTGGGGTGTAATGACTGTGGAAATCATAACTAATTAGGCGGACATGATATAACAACCTAAAACCTGTTATCAGTAAATAGCAAAAATACTACTTGAAGAGCATGACACACAAACATCAGAGTTTGATAATACTCCCATGACTTCCTTAAACATCAACCTGTATCTATTCCTAGAAAATCTCCTCTTTTTCCTTATTGCCACGCTTTTTATTGTGGTTGTGAACTGGGGATGGAAAAACGCCAAGCCTTATACTCTACCTTTACCATTTCCCGGTTGGTATAAAATCTGGTTTGGCTCAGTGCAACTGCTAGCAGTAGTGCCGCCATTAGTGGTTATGCTATTGTGGGGTGTATGGTGGGGCGATCGCACGGTGTTAGCTGTGCTTGCTTGGTATTTTATCGTCTTAGGGTTGCAAATCATCTCTGAAAGAGTGACACTTAGGCAGTTACAAAATGTCGTCTGGGTGATGGTTCCTTATATATATCTCCCTTACCGCTTTTGGCAGTTGTATGAGGGTTTGACACTTTTGGATTCTACAAGCGAGTTGCAGTGGGTACGATATTTATTGATTTTTGAATTGGTGCTGTGGATTGTTAACTACGCCATAGATGTATCTCAATTGCCGCGGCTGTTTCGTTGGGAAGTACAATCAAATGACGTGAACTAGGGATTAATCGCAGAATTAGCCATTTTTACTAAAGAAGTGCGATCGCCTGCTTTTAATCCAAAAACATATTGCACACCCTGTTGTCTCCAAGTCAAGGTAGCATCTGAGCAACCAGCACCACAAGTAAAATCTACAAAATAGCCAGTAATTCCCTTAGCTAAGGATACACGTTTCCCAGTCAGGCTGGGTGTTTTGCGGGTTACGGCTTCAGCAGAAACAACGCCTAAACGACAGGCAGAAGCACCATTACAGTCGGGAGTGTAACCCAGTAAAATATCATACTTTTTTTGCGTAGCAGCTTCTATAGTTGCATAAATTGGATTTTCCCCATCTGACTCAGGAATAAACTTTGGTAAAAGAATCCGAATTTGAGTTTTTTGCTTTAATTTAGGCAGAATAGATTTAAAAACTGGGTTTACCTGAGTTTTACTCTGCTGCGCTATCAATTGGGACTGGTTATTTATATTGGCTATGGCTGATTTGTGAAAACTGCTGACACTGACTAATAAAAATACGGCACACACAGCACTAGTATTTCTAAGGCTTAAAATCATCTTTGAAAACCTATTCGATCAAAAGTACTTATTTGTAATACCCAGTTTTAGTATAAAAATACGCATTTAACAGATGAAGCGATCGCTGGGAATAAGAAATACAAAATTAATCAGTCATAACGGCATATATGGCAGCTTCACTCATTTCTGGAAGACGTTCATAATCCTTACTGAGACGACGGTAGTGGTTAAACCAACCAAATGTTCTTTCTACTACTCAACGTTTGGGCAAAACCTTCCATTCTTGCTCAGTATACCCTATGATTTCAACATGAGCTTGAATCATCAGCTAAACTGAAAGCGCTTTCTTTATCAACGTCATAACCGGAATCAACCCAGATAACTTCGTTTATTGGTTGTGGCAAATTAATCCTCAAGGATATTCAGCAAGTGTGTCAGTAACTTACCCAGCGAGTGCAGCAAATATGTCCGACTGGGAAATAGGTTATACAGAAATATTCTAATGTTGATGAGAAATGTTCCAGCATTGATAAGGAATATTCTAATGTTGATGAGAAATATTACAATGTTCCTTATAGATATTGTAATGTTGATGAGAAATGTTCCAGCATTGATAAGGAATATTGTAATGTTGATGAGGAATATTACAATGTTCCTTATGGATATTGTAATGTTGATGAGGAATGTTGCAATGTTGACAAGAACTACTTGTACATTGAGAGTGACGGAGAAAAAAGTAGCGATCGCGCTCCCCAGCCTCCCCTGCTTATCCGAACCCTATTGGAAACTAGCCCAATGGGTGAGGTAGTGCAATGCCGTATCCCTGTGCGTAATCAATTCCTAGTGTCGTAATTCGCTCTAAAATCGCGTCATTCTCCACAAACTCTGCGATCGTCTGAATACCCATAACACTACCAATCTGCGTGATAGCTGTGACAATCGCATTATCTACAGGATTATCGACAATGTTACGAATAAAGCTCCCGTCAATTTTGAGGTAATCCACAGGCAGAGACTTGAGATAAGCAAACGACGACATCCCCACCCCAAAATCGTCTAACGCGAAGCGACAGCCCATCTGTTGAAGTGACTGAATGAACTGCTTGGCTTTGATGAGGTTAGCGATCGCTACAGTTTCGGTAATCTCAAAGCAAATGCACTGGGGTGAGATGGAGTGTAGGCTAAACTGCTCATACAGAAAGTCAATAAACTGATCGTCGTTGATGCTAGAGCCAGAAAGGTTAATCGCATAGATGCTTTGTTTATCGCCAACAAGCGTTGACCAATTTTTGAACAGAGTCTGAATTACCCACCGATCGATCAGGTGCATCAAGTTGTAGCGTTCTGCTGCTGGAATAAACGCCATCGGCAGCACTAAATTTCCCTGCTCATCCCGGAGCCGCAGCAGCACTTCATAATGGTCGCCGTTTTGATCTGCCGGAGCGATCGCGGTAATTCTTTGAGCATAGAGACAAAAGCAATCACTTTCTAATGCTTGAGAAATGCGGTTGACCCACTGCATCTGGCCACGCTGTTGCAGTCGCTCCTGGTCGTCAGTCTGAGCAACATACACGCGATTGCGCCCCCGGTGCTTCGCGGTATAGCAAGCGGCGTCAGCCGTGCTGATCATCTCTGCAAGGCTCTCGCTGTTCCTGTCAATACCAACCAAGCCGATACTTACTCCAATTGAGAATACCTGCTCTTGCCAAACAAACCGGAACTCTTGAACACATGAAAGCAGATTGTTGGCAACTCGTAAAGCTTCCTCCTGTGTACACTGAGTGAGCAATAAGCCAAATTCATCGCCGCCTAAGCGTGCGAGTGTATCAGTTTTCCGAATCTTCTCCTGCAACAAGGCGGTAATTTGACGCAGTAATTCGTCTCCAGCCAGATGACCACAGGTATCATTGACAATTTTGAAGCGATCAAGATCCAAATAGCACAACGCATAAACCTGGTAGTCTAACTTGGCAAGGCGCAATGCTTGTTCAACCCGCCGCTCAAACTCCTGGCGATTCACCAATCCGGTTAAGGCATCATGGCTTGCCTGCCAGGATAGCTGACGCGAAAGCTGGCGGTTCTGAGTCACGTCATGAAACACCATAACCGCGCCAATAACTTGTCCCTCACGATTGCGAATGGGCGCGGCGGAATCTTGAATTGCAATCTCTTGATCGCTCTCAGTAATTAAGACGGTATGGTTTGCTAAACTCACAATTCGATTTTCCTGTAACGCTTGCTCAATTGGGTTCTGAACTACCTCCCGTGTCGTTTCATGCACAATTCTCAAGACTTCTTTTAACGGCAACCCTCGTGCAAATGCTTCACTACATTCGAGCAGAGATTCTGCAATGGGATTGAGGTATTGAATCCTGCTAGAGGCATCTGTGGTTATAACTGCATCTCCAATGGATTGCAACGTCACCTGAGCTAATTCTTTTTCTTGAAAAAGTGTTTCTTCAATTTGTTTGAGGGCTGTGATATCGCGTCCCACTGACTGAAATTCGATAAAGCATCCTTGCTCATCAAACAGCATTCGGTTATGCCACTGAGTCCAACGCACCTTATTTGCCACAACGACGCGATTCTCAATGATGACAACAGGATTATCAGCACTCAGTGAAGCTATTAATTGAGCAACTCGCTCCCGATCTTCCTCAAAGATAATCGGTTGATAGCGGCTGCCGATCAGTTGCTCTGGCGATCGCCCAAAATAAAGTGCATAAGCTTGGTTGACAAAGGTGAGTGTACCGTCTGGTAAATATCGGGTGATGAGTTCAGTCTGATCTTCGACAATGGCACGGTAGCGAATCTCGCTTTCTTTCAAAGCAATTTCTGCTTGCTTGCGATCGCTGATATCAATCAGCACACCCAACATCCGCACAGCTTTACCTGCTTCGTTGTAAATACTGCGTCCTTTTCCAGTTATCCAGCGCACCTTGCCATCGGGATGAATCACCCGATATTCAGCTTCATAATTAGTATGCTGAGTTATAGCGTTGAATAGAGCCTGTTCAACTCGGTCAATATCCTCTGGATGAATAGCATTGCGCCATACCTGGTATTTAGCTGATGATGTTTCTGGTTCTAACCCTAACAAACGGAAATGGTTGTCGTTCCAGATGACTGTCCCCTCAAGCAAATTCCAATCCCAACTAGCGATATGGTTAAATTCCATTGTCAGCCTGAGTTGTTCTTCACTTTTGGCTAAGGCTACTTCTGCTCGTTGGCGTTCTTCTTCGATCCGCTTCTTAGGGCTGATATCCGTAACTCGTACCAAATTCATCACTCGGTCAGCAACCCTGATTTGTTTAATTGCCATGTTTCCCCAAAAGCAATTGCCCTGCTTGGTGAGGTATTCAATTTCGCGACTCCACAACCTTTGCTGGTTAATTTCTTCGACAATGCTGGTTAGTTCATCAGAAGTAAACTGCTCTTTTTGTAAAGTATGACCTTCAATATTAATGAGTTCAGCTTTGCTTGAGGCTGCAAATAATTCTACTGCACGATTATTACAGTCTATGGTCAGTAACGTTTCTGTGTCTACCAAAAAGAGCGCATCAGCGGATTCGTTAAAGACAGCTTCTAGCAAGTCGCGGCTCTTGGTGAGTTCTAACTCGCTTTCTTTACGTTCTGTAATATCTTGAATAGCTCCATACAGTCTAATAGTTTTACCTTGAGTATCATAAGCTACCTCTGCTCTGGACTCCAGGTAGCGTAATGAGCCATCAGGTCGGACAATGCGATATTCAAGATTGAAAGGAGTTTTATTGGCGATCGACTTTAGTAAATGCCTCTGCAACCCTGGTCGGTCTTCTGGGTGAAGCATCTGGAGAAATGCAGCCTGCGTCGGTACTGATTCAGCAGGATTTAAACCGAAGATGCGGAAGGTTTCGGCTGACCAAATTTGTCTTTGAGACTCTAAATGCCATTCCCAACTGCCCAGATGGGAAATCTTTTGAGCAGTAGCTAGCAGCGTTTCACTGCGTCGGAGTTCTTCCTCGGCTTGTTTGCGTTCATTGAGTGCGACTTGCCGTTCTGTAACATCTTGGGCAGTTCCATAGAGACGAATTACTTTTCCATCCGCGTTGAATTCTGCATATCCAATCCCCTCAATATAAATAGTAGACCCGTAAGTTGGAGATGTACGCAGAATGAGTTTGTAGGATTCGCCAGTTGACATTGCCCGCTCAATTGCTTGGGCTAATTTTCCTGCATCTTCTGGCCAGTACAGTTGCAGATTTTCTTGGTAGTTCGGCTCAAGAAGCGCGGGATCTCGATTAAAGAGGCCGAACAATTGCTTTGACCAGGTAATTTTGCCACTGGCAATATCAAATTCCCAATTACCGAGACGAGCAACTCGCTGAGATTCTTCTAATAAGCTTTCATTCTTGCGTAGTGTCTCTTCAGCACACTTGAGATCGGTAATATCCACTACCAGCCCATCCCAAGCCACACAGCCATTCTGCAACTGACGTGGCGTAGAACGAAAATGTAACCATTTTAGCCGAGCGCTCGGCGTTTGGATTCGCACTTGTATATCAAACACCCAGAGATTCCGCCACGATTCATCCTCTGCTGCCTGGAAAAGTGGTACATCTTCTGGAATAAACTGGCGATAGAGCAAACTTGAATCTTTCAGTGCATCTTCTGCCCTAACTTCCATCAGTCTTTCAATCCCCGCGCTTATATAAGAAAAGCGATCGCTGCCATCAAATTCGCGGATTACCTTATAAATTGCCCCATTGGGCAGATTATCGCCAATTCGCCGCAACATAGCTTCCCGCTCTTGTAATGCGAGTTCTGCCTGTTTGCGTTCGCTAATTTCCCGCTCCAGTTCTCGATTAGCTGCCTCCAGTTGTGCAGAACTGGGGAAAGCAACTGCTTTTGGCATCAAAGGTATAAGTTCACAAGCTGTATACAGTGAAACTATGGCTGTAATAGCTTTGATTAAACCACTCAACCAATAAGTTGGATACCAGAGCGTCAAAATGTCCATGACGTGCGTAGTACCACAAGTAACAATAAATATTGCAAATAGGACAAACACCCACTTGAAGAAAAAATCTTGGCGCTTGCGGACAAAATAAAGTAGTGCGATCGGAATAGAATAGTAAGCAAGCGCAATCAAACTATCAGATACAACATGCAACCCCACTAATTCTAGTTTCCAGAGATAGCAATGACCGTGGGGAATAAACTGTTTATAAGCAAGAAGGCTTTTCCAAAATTCCAGCATCACGCGTCTCAAGCAAAAGTTGTTTGATTTAGTATAGTAGTTAATTATACTTAGAAAACTTTTTTAGCATTGGTTAGCTTGCCTTTGCAGGCATCGCGGTTGCTTTCAAACGAGCGATCGCAATTACCAAGCATCTGCCATACACGAAACATTCGTGAGAGAGTTGACCTGGGGAACATCCTAGCGTCAAGATAAAAGGGTTGGATATCTTGTCAAAGTACTAAGCACATCCGATATCGCCTGATTTTCTTTCATTTCCCTGCTTCTGGGTTAAAGAGAAAGGCTATGGGCGATACTTATTAACGTGGCAAAAAACAGAAAAAAGTACGCGCGGATTGCTAAGACGTGCCTGGACGCAGAGGGTTAAGCCGTTGCACCCCGATGAAGCGTCAAGAAATAGCTGATTAAATCAAATTCTAAGCGATTTAATCATATATTTTGTAGCAGATACTTGTGGAAAAGAAAATGCTAGGTGTAAATGTTGTTATGAAAGTTGGCGATCGCGTCCGCGTTAAAGATTCGGTAGTGGTGTATCATCATCCTGAACATCGGAATCAGCCTTTTGATATCAAAGGTACAGAAGGCGATGTAGTAGCTATTGCCACCCAATGGCGAGACAGACCAGTAAGCGCTAATCTGCCGATTGTAGTCCAGTTTGGTAAAAAGTTTAAAGCCCATTTACGTGAAAATGAGTTAGAAATCATCTAAATCACTTATCGGCGGCGAAACCACTGAAAAATATTCAGTTCGCCGCGCATTCTTTTAAGGTCTTGGCGGTTTTGTTCTGCTGTTGTATAATACCAATCACAATAACGCTGAAACTCTGACCGTGACCGAACTTCGTGGTAAAACTGATGGGTTGTTTGGTAAGCGGCAAAAGCTTCCTCAACTTCAGGTTGAGCAACTGGAATAATATAAGGTAAATTTTTTGACATAAAATTAAGAGTCGGGAGTCGGAAGTTTTGAATTCAGGTAATTACCGCACTTCTTAATTAATAACTCATAATTCATAACTCATAACTTTATAACAACTCCTAACTTTAATTAAAGCCAACCGCGTAAGCGATAAACTAAAGAACCAATATACTCTTTTAAAGCGATGGTAAATTGGTGTAAGTTGTCAGTATCAGGTAATAAATTGAGTATAGCGGCTTTGGGAGTACTACCGAGTTCTTGCAACTCACCCTCACTAACTAAAAAGTCAGTGGGTGCAGGAATAGCATTGATTCCTTGACGCTGGAAAATCTGAAGCGATCGCGGTATATGCATTGCCGAAGTTACTAATAATACTTGATTTATCCCACGAGATAACAAGATTTTGCGGACATTTACAGCATTTTGATAAGTATTGAGAGAGTCAGGTTCTTGGATAATCGCCTCAGCTGGAATACCAATGGATGTGAGTATTGTGGCCATATCTGCTGATTCTGGAGAACCACTTCCACGCCAATCAATGCGTCCCCCGCTCAGAATGATTATAGGCGCTTTTTTCTGGCGATAGAGTTGTGCCGCGTAGATAACGCGATCGCCTGCTTCACTCAAATCAACAGTAGGTCTAGGGGGAAAAGCTGATTTCGTTGCGCCACCCAAAACTACAATCGCTTCTGCATTAGGTATTTGGGCAAGTGGAAGATTTTGCCATTCTAGCGATCGCACTAATGATTTAGCGATCCAAGCATTGCTACAAAATAGCAATAAAATTAGGGAAAAAGCAATTGCGATCGCAGCAGCCCGTGGTCGTCTCCACAAAGTCACTAACGCTACTACCAAGCTTACACAGGCTAATCCTAGTGGATAAAAAAATAGTGGCAGTAATTTGGATAGATATAAGAACATATTGTTAGGGCGTGGGGCAGGGAAGCAGGGGAGCAGGGGAGCAGGGGAGCAGGGGAGAAGAGGAGAAGTAGCAAGTAAATCTTTCCCCTCTGCCCCTCTGCCCCTCTGCCCCTCTGCCCCTCCGCCCCTCTGCCTCTTTTCAACACTCAATTCCCAAATTACTACCTTTCCCAAAACTTGTAATTGAAACCACTGCCAGGAGCGCGACGGTAACGGCGACCGGCTTTTCTGATTTGCCGTTTGTTGATCCTTTCATTCGTTGATTCAACTTCTGTCTCTTCTGATTCTTCAACTTGCAACTGAGTTCTAGTTTCTTCCTTACTTCCCCACCAAGCAGTAATCCAGCCTCCAGCTAAAGCGCCTAATCCACCTAGTAAGATACTCATGGGTGCGGGATAGCCCAAATATACAAAGCCCAGCATGAAAAATAACCAGTATTTCAATCCTGTATCGACACCATCAGATGAGGCGACAGCTGGAGCTTGGGGACTATTATCAGTTAAATTTGCGATCCAGCTTAAGATAAAACCGCCCATGATTCCTAAGAATATGCTCAGGGCTGGTGCAGAGCCAGTCATTATTAATATAAATGTTAAAAATGCCCCAAATAATAGTTGAGAAAAGAAGCTAGGAGAAATACTGAACAAGTCGTTCTTTTTGTCTGCCATAAAATAAAAAACTTATTTAACTAATTACTAATTCGTAATTCGTAACTCGTAATTAAATCGAAAATTACGAATTACGTTAGCGAGTCCGCGTTCGCTTTTAGCGTCTCGTAGAGAGCGTCATTACGAATTACGAATTATTTTAATTGTGCCTGTTGTGGCTGAGTTGTATCCCAAATCTTTACATAAGGTTGTTCCTTTTCAGTGAAAGGTTCAGCTTGTTTGATTTGTGAGGCTAATAAATCGGCGGTGGCATCAGCAATATCACCAGTGCGATTGTTCAAACGCTCTTTTAGAACTTCCAGCGGTGCTGTGCATTGGATAATCTGAAGGGGAAGTTGATGTTTTGTAGCTTGTGCGATCGCTTCTTGCCGCAATTGCTGCTTATCATACTTGGCATCCAAAATCACCGAAAAACCTTGTTTAGCTAGGATAATTCCCAATTCCAACAGCCGTGTGTAAGTTTTCTCGGTCATCTCCGGTGTATACAAATCATCGCCACCCTTTTCCCACAAAGAAATTCCCCCTAGATGCTTCCGCACTGCATCCGAACGCAGGTGAATCGCTCCCTGTTGACGGGCTAAAGACCTTGCTGTTGTACTTTTACCAGAACCCGACAATCCCGACATCAATATTAATTGTCCCAGATTTGGTTTAGTGTACTCCCAAGCCTGTTTGTAATAGTCAGCGGCGGTTTTTGTCGCTTCTTCCTTCACCGTCGCGGGTACACTCGGATCGTCTAGCAAAAATGAAGTTACCTTAGCTCGGACATAAGCCTGACGACTTAAATACAAAGGCAGCACCTGCAAGCCTTCCCAGTCTCCAGTTTGCTCTATATAGGCATTCAAAAACGCATTACCCAAGTCTTTGCGTTGGCGAGCTTCCAAATCCATCACCGTGAACGCCACATCGTACATCACATCCACAAAGCGAAACGGCTCGTTAAACTCAATGCAATCGAACAGCAAGATTTTATCGTGCCACAGGGCAATATTTTTCAGGTGTAAGTCTCCGTGACATTCACGAATATAATCGTTGTGAATTCTGCTAGCAAATAATTCTGGACGTTCGGCAAAAAAGTTATCTGTATATTGCTTTGTTTCTGTAAATTGCGCCTGAGTCTGGGGGCCACCAATATACTTCTCAGTTTGCTGATAATTCTCATCAAAGGCAGCGCGAACATTTGGCACTTCGCCAAAAGTGCGAATGTAATCATTCGTCTGAGCTTCGGCATGGTATTGAGCCACCACCCGTCCCAACTCATCTAGGCGTGTCTCATCTAACTTACCTTCTTCAAAAAGTGTACTTAATAGCGACTCTTGAGGAAACTGGCGCATCTTCAGCACGTATTCTACAGCCTCAACCGTTCCCCCTAACTGGTATTGCTCTCCTACCAAAGTTATGGGCAAAACTTCTAAATACAGTTCGCCTGCTCCCCGTTGATTTAGCCGTAACTCTTCCTGACAAAAATGATGCCGCTTCTCTAAGGTAGAAAAATCCAAAAAACCAAAATTCATGGGTTTTTTCACCTTATAGGCATAATCCCCAGTCAGCAGCACATAAGAAATGTGGGTTTGAATTAGTTGAATAGGTTCTGTTACCGGATGGGGATAAAATCCCGGCTGCAACATTTGCTCAATAAAAGCTGGAAGAGTCGCTGTCATCTCTGTCCTTTGCGCCTCTGCGCCTCTGCGGTTCAAATACAAAAAAACCAGGAGTTTCCCCCTGGCTAACATCAAAAATTATTACACACTTACGTAGCTTCAGAGGTTGTTTCACTCGCTGATTCAGCTTCATCCTCAGCAGCAGCACTGATTTGCGGCTGCGAAACGCTAACTACGACTCGCTCCGTATCACCAAGAACTGTGACACCTTGAGGCAAGACTAGCTCGTGAATACGCAAGCTGTCTCCGATTTGCAGGTTAGAGACATCAATTTCAATTATTTCGGGGATGTTTTCCGGCGCACAGCTCACTTGTAACTCAGTGATAACGGTGTCTAAAAAACCACCTTCTTGTTTGACACCAACAGCAGTTCCCACAAAACGCAGTGGTACTTCTACAGTTGTGTCGCCGTGGCCAGCAACTGCGAAAAAGCTGAGGTGGTAAGGCGTACCTTTTGCGGGGTGAATCTGAAGTTCCCGCAGCAAGGTTTTACCGCGCCAAGGTGCATCAGCAACATTCAACTCAATCAAGGTGTTGTTGACGGAAGCTCTTTTGAGCAAACGCTCAACAGTTTTGGCTTCAATGGTCAAAGAAATGGATTCTGTACCCTTATGACCATACAAATTGGCAGGTATCAATCCAGCACGGCGCAAAGCTTTTGGCTTGCTACCTTCTGGACGTTTTTGAGATTCGACTGTAATAGCCATAAAAGTTGTCCTTTGTCAGTTGTCAGTTGTCCTTTGTCAGTTGTCATTAGTCATTTGCTAATGACCAATGACAAATGACTAATGACTAAATTTACGCACTAAGTAGGGTAGCAGGTGTACCGTCGGGGTGCAATAAAGCGCGTTTGGGCCCGTGGATAGGGTCTTCTACGATTATGGTTTGATCGCGGCTGGCTCCTAATGAGACGATCGCGATCGGAACTTCCATCAATTCGGCTAAGAATTTCAGATAATCCAATGCTGCTTGTGGCAAGTCTTCTAGGGTGCGGCAGTGAGTTGTTGACACTTTCCACCCCGGTAAGGTTTTGTAGATGGGGCGACATCTAGCAAATTGACGAGAACTGGTGGGGAAGTGTTCGCTGCGTTGGCCATCTATGTCATAAGCCACACAAACTTTGATTTCCTCTAATTCATCGAGAACATCCAGTTTGGTCAGGGCCATACAATCCATGCCGTTAATCCGCACAGCATAGCGACCAATAACCGCATCAAACCAGCCACAGCGCCGTTTGCGTCCGGTGGTTGTACCAAATTCGGCACCGCGATCGCACAACAATTCTCCCAACTCGCCATCTAATTCAGTCGGAAATGGCCCCTCTCCGACACGGGTTGTATAGGCTTTTGACACCCCAATTACCCGGTCAATCATTGTCGGCCCTACCCCAGTACCAACACAAGCCCCACCCGCGACAGGGTTAGAGGAGGTGACATAAGGATAAGTTCCATGATCTAAGTCTAGGAGCGTACCTTGTGCGCCTTCAAACAAAATATTGCGTCGTCGTTGAATCGCATCGGATATTTTCAACGATGTATCAACAACGTGAGGTCGCAAGCGTTCTGCATAGCCCAAATATTGCTCAATCACCTCTTGTGGATCTAGAGGTGGCAAATTGTAAAGCTTTTCTAAAATGACGTTTTTATAATTAATCGTCCACTCCAGCTGCTCGCGCAGCCCATCAGGGTCCATCAAGTCTAAAACCCGAATGCCTGTACGTTCAGATTTGTCAGCATAAGTCGGCCCAATGCCCCGACCTGTTGTGCCGATCTTATGGCTTCCCCGTCGTTCTTCAGATGCCTGGTCAATCAATCGATGATAAGGCATCGTTACGTGGGCTGTCTCAGATATCAGCAGGTGGTCAGTGGAAATATTTAACTCTTTTAGTTGGTCGAGTTCTGCGATCAAAATCTGTGGATCGATGACTGTTCCACAACCGATAATGCAATCGGTATTTGGATACAAAATTCCAGAGGGAATCAAGTGCAGTTTAAAGGTCTGACCTTTGACTACAATCGTGTGTCCAGCATTGACACCCCCTTGGTAACGCACCACAACATCTGCGGAACGGCTGAGTAAGTCAGTTATTTTACCTTTTCCTTCATCGCCCCATTGGGCACCTATGACAATGACGTTAGCCAAGAGCTTATATTAAGAAGTAAAGTTTCCACAAACTATTATTATTAACACATTACGTGAATCATGTCAATAATCAAAATACCCCAATTTATCAGGGTACTTAGGGATATATACAACGTTTTGCTAATGATAAGAGGACTTTTCAAACATCTTTTAAAGACACTCTCAAAAAACTTAGTTGTCAATTGATCGGAATATCTTGAAGTGGATTGGGTTTTGCGGGGTCATACCAATTTTAGATTTGAGATTTTTGATTAAAAGGCAACGACGGGAATTGCACCCGTATCTCCTGGTGTACTCCAAGGAATTCTACTGTTTGAACTACGTTGCTGGGGCAGCGAACCGAATCGAACGGTTGTCTTCTGTCTGGCAAACGGACGCTCTACCACTAAGCTACACTGCCAGAAATTACCAATCTGTTTCTGTGTAGTCTTTGAATAATTTAGCAAAAGGTATTTTACCTTGGTTAATTCCTAGATAAATTAGGTCACAAATGCGTGCAGCCGCATCGTTGATATCAAAGGGAGGATAAAGTCCACCTTCTTGCATGGATTTTACTTGATGATAGGGGTGTTGAAAGCTAATCCAGCCAGGGTCTACTGCATTCATAAAAATACGATGTTTAGCGTATTCTTTGGCACAGGTACGGGTCACTTGATTGAGAGCAGCCTTTGCCATATTGGTGTGGGGATGTCGCCAGGGTTTGTCAACATCGTTAAATCGCCCCTCCATTGAAGAAACATTAATAATGTATTTATTAGTTTCTTTGGAGTTGCTCATTAATTGCTTGAGTCTACTGCTAATGACAAATGGAGCGATCGCATTAATTATATGCACTTCCAATAATTCTAAAATACTGACTTCATCATCCTTCATCAGCCAGCTATTAAAGGGACGCAAGTCGAGTTGTTCTCCATCATCGGTATACCTTCCTAAAGGGAAAAAAGCTGAATTATCTACGCTATCTTTGGTAATTAAAGGAATTTGGGAGAGAAAAGCAGAATTTTCGGTAAATGTGGCTTGTTTTTCTTTTTTAATACTTAATAGTGCCGGATTCTCAGCGTTCACCGCATGATTATGGCTTACTAACACCTGTATTTCTGGCGGTAGTTCCCCGAAAGGTAGTGATTCAAACTCAATTAAATGACGATAAAACGCAGGCGGACGACGCACTGTTTGTGCTGCATTATTGATAATAATGTCGAGTCGCGGATAAAACTTGCAAACGTGTTGGGTAAATTGCTCAACACTGTGGAGATGGCGCAAATCGAGTCCGTAAATTTGCAACCGATGTTGCCATTCTAGAAAATCTGGCTCTGTTGAGTACCTTTTTGCCGCATCATGAGGAAAACGGCTTGTTGCTATCACAGTTGCACCATTTCGCAACAGTCTCAATGCTACCCCATGACCAATCTTGACCCTGGCTCCTGTGACAATGGCAATTGTACCCCGTAAATCAGCAGTTTGTTGACGCTTACTGAAGTTAAGATTTCCACACTCAACACAGAGTCCAGTGTAAAAACTATGACTCTGTAAAAAAGTTGTCTTGCAGACAATGCAACGTGATGGTTTGCTCATTAGTCATTTTTGGTATTATTGCCTTGCATACCTGTAGCTCACCGGATTGAAAATGGCTATATCCCATCTCAACTGCATTGCCCACGTTACTGTAAAAATGAATTTATATTAAAAACTAGCGGATTTATTTGTAACTATTATGTATAAATCATCATCCCAACAAATCCAGATATTTACAACTTTAAGATATTGTATTTTGCTACCCGTGTTATCAAAATCCTTAAAATATTTTCAGTATTTGTTTTTGATCTTTAATCTTAACTGATGGAGGGCATCTGCGGCAGAAGGGGCGATCGCATGAGCAAAAAATGGTATCGAGTCCAAAAGCTGAAAGCAATATTCGTCCTAGCATTGGCAGTTGTATTTACTAATGCTATAGTTTCATATAGCAACACTGTGAAGCTGATTTACAACCAGCAATGGCTAGCATACTCCTATAAATTTATTACCCAAATTGAAAGTATCCAATCTACACTCAAAGATACTGAAACTGCACAACGTAGTTATTTAATTACAGCAGATGCAGATGATTTACAAGGTTATCTTGCAGCTTATCAACAAACAAATAGCAATATTCAGATTCTCAAAAATTTAACTGCCAATAATCGCCAAAAGCAGCAGTGGATTGCTTTGCTGGAGCCGAAAATTACCAACATACTTAAGATTCTCCAACAAGAAATTTCCCTCAGACAAAACCAGGGATTAGAAGCAGTTCGGCAGCAAATCTTATCTGATAATGACAAGCAAATTGGCAAAGAGATTCACCAGTTGATTAACGACTCTTTGAAAGCCGAGAAAAATTTATTACACCAGGAAATGCAGCAGTCCCAAGCAAATTCCCAAAAGGCGATAGTGACATTTTTTATCGCTGCGATTGTGGATTTGGTGCTGGTGGCGCTGCTGTATGATTTGTTGTGGCGTTATATCAGGCAACTTCAGCAGACGGAACTGGCCCTACGCCAAAGCGAAAATCGTTTACGAGCGATGATAGATGCAGAACCAGAATGCATCCAGCTAATTGCCAAGGATGGCACCCTTTTAGAAATTAATGCAGAAGGGCTGGCAATGATGGAAGTGGAAAATGCTGATATCTTGATTGGTAAACCAGTTGATGCTGTAGTTGCGCCAGAGTATAAAGCAGCCTTTGCCGACTTACATGAAAGTGTCTGCCAAGGTAACAAGGGCACTTTGGAGTTTGAAATCGTGGGATTTAAAGGCACTCGCCGCTACATAGAAACTCATGCCGTACCACTACGTAACGAATCTGATGACAACACATTCATCCATTTGGCACTGACGCGAGATATAACCCAGCAAAAACAGGCAGAACAGAAAATTCGTGAACAAGCGGCGCTGTTAGATGTATCAAAGGATGCAATTCTGGTACGAAATATCCACAACCAAATTTTATTCTGGAATAAAGGTGCCCAGAGTCTATACGGCTGGAAAGCTGAGGAAGTTGTAGGTAAAAATGTTTTACAACTTTTGTATAAAGAGATTTCACCACAGCTAGAAGATGCTTACTTGAAGGTGATGGATACGGGTGAGTGGCGGGGTGAGTTGCATCAACTGACAAGGGAAGGCAAAGTAATTATCGTTGAAAGTCGGTGGACACTGATCCGAGATGATAATGAACAACCCAAATCCATTTTGAGTGTGAACACTGAGATTACGCAACAGAAACAACTAGAAGCTCAACTTCTGCGATCGCAACGTTTGGAGAGTATTGGCACTCTAGCTGGCGGTATCGCTCACGACCTCAACAACATACTATCGCCAATTTTAATGTCAGTTCAACTGTTGCAGAAGAAATTGCCTGATTCTCAGAGTCAGCAAATACTGCAAACTTTAGAAAATAATGTGAAACGCGGTGCTAATTTGCTTAAACAGGTGTTATCTTTTGCACGCGGTATTGAAAGCAAACGGACAATTGTGGAAATTCAGCCTTTGATGGCAGAAATTGAGCAAATTATCGCTCAAACATTCCCCAAATCTATTAGTTGCCAAATAAATATCCCTAAAAATCTTTGGTACGTTCGTGGAGACATAACTCAACTACATCAGGTATTGATAAACTTAGTAATCAACGCCCGCGACGCTATGCCCAATGGCGGTATTCTTCAGATTGCGGCAGAAAATCTGGTGATTGGCGAACATTCCGCCCAGATAAATATAGATGCGAAAGTGGGTTCTTATATTGCGATCGTAGTCACGGATACTGGTATGGGGATGTCGTCAGAAGTCCAGCAAAGGATTTTTGAACCATTTTTCACCACCAAAGAGGTAGGCAAAGGTACAGGTTTAGGACTTTCTACGGCGTTGGGTATTGTTAAAAATCACGGTGGTTTTGTCAATGTTTACAGCCAATTAGGCAGAGGTACTCAATTTACAGTGTACTTGCCTGCCTCAACATTCAGAGACACACATTCGCCGTCTCAACAATTGGAATCAGTTATAAAAGATGCCTAAATATATCTACAAGAAAACTTATATACAAGTTTTCATGGAGAGGTTTAATTTAAGGTGAAATCGTAGTTGGATTAACGCTCTATTTAAAGTTGAAAGTATAGATATATCATCGACTCGTTCGTTTGTAATTATGGGTTCAGTAGCCATAATTGCGAACATATGCCTAATCGAGTCATTTTGTGAATATGCCTTTTGGTATACTTTTTAGTATCTGCTTTTCTTAACTCCCTAAAAAATGGACGAACCAGAAGTAATTAAGTCAAAATCTGGAAATCCCCTCAAAAATGGTGAAGATCAATTTAACCAAATGCTACATTAACCTTTATGCTGACGATAGCAACAAGCAAAAATCGTACCTGTTAAGTTAATGAAATGGATCTTAACAACTGCTTTGATTTTGAGCAGCACTACCCAATATTCAGCACAAGTAACAGAGCAAACTAAACAACCAATTACTAATAAACAACCTGCACAACCAGTTAAAACACCTGCTTCACCTCAACAACCTACTTCTCGACCAGTTTTTATTTTACCAAAAGCACCTGCTGCATTAAGTCCTATATCTGGGCGTAGAGCCGGAATGGGTAGCCGAGATAATTGCCCTGCGGTTTCAACCCCGCTCACTGCTTTAGTACCATTTCAAGAGGAACAAAAGGTTGGCAAACAGATAAACAAGTCAATTATCGGGACTGTAGAGGGACTAACCACTTTAGAAAGACCTACGTTTTGGTTTTATATCCCCTACACTAAGGATTTGTCTAACTCAAGTGCTGAATTTAGCTTACAGGATAGCGCCGAAAATGATGTTTATAGAAATGCGATCGCCCTACCTTCAGAGCCAAGTATCATTGGTATTTCTCTCCCTAGTACTGCTTTATTAGAAGTAGGTAAGACATATCGCTGGTATTTAAAAGTACGCTGTAATCAAAAGACAGCAAGCATTCCTGTATATGTAGAAGGAGACATTAAAAGAATCAATTTAGAGGATCGTGTTGTGCAACAATTACAAGCCGCAAAAGAGCCTCGACAAAAGATTATAATCTATGCTGAAAAAGGGATTTGGTTTGACGCTCTAGATATGCTAGCACAAATACGCATTTCTAATTATAATGATACATCTATTGAAAAAGATTGGCAAAGTTTATTACAATCAGTCAATTTAGATAATATAGCTATGATGCCTCTAATAAAATTACCAACCCGCTAATAATTTCATATCCAGTAAAATATTTATAAGCCTATATTTTTACAACCAATTACCAACTATAACGTAGGGTGCCCAGTACATCGCACGGTTATATTCAGAAGCTTGAAGTAATTTTAATTGGGCAAAGCGTAAAGCTTCTGCCGTAGTTTTACCAGCCACTAACTGGCGGTAAAATTCCTCAATAAATAAAGCTGTAGAGTTATCGCCAATTTGCCATAGTGAGGCTAAAGTACTCCGCGCACCAGCACGCAGGGCAACTCCTGCTAATCCTAATGCAGCTCGGTTATCGCCTGTTGCTGTTTCGCAAGCACTCAAAACAAGTAATTCAACTGGTTCTGTTCGTTTTTGCTCTCTACTTTTGAGCAAACTATCTAATTCACTCACATTGATGCGTCCATCAGCTGCTAGGATAAAAGTGTCTTTTGCTTTAGAGCTAAATTGCCCATGAGTTGCCAAGTGAACAACTCTAAAAGGTTGAGCGTTGATAGTTTTTGCTAAATTTGTACTGGTAAAATTTTCATCCAATAATGTAGTTGTTGATACGCCTGATTCCTGAATTAATTTCAGTTCAACCTTAACGTTGGGAAGTGGTGCAAACTTTTCATTTTTGGGTGGTTGTGATAGTCCTCCAACCAGGGCATTTAATTTTTTGTGTGCTAAAGGTTTGGGAGTAAATAGTTGCAGTCCGGGGCTAATAGCTACAGAGTATTTTTGGACTAAATATTCTCTGCCATCATACAATGCAGACATCGGGAGATTTCGCAGCAAACCATCTGGAATAAAGACTAGAGTATTAACTTTACTATTTTTAAGGTCTGTTTCAACTGGTTTGATTAACCAATTATAAAGCTGTTGAGAAACTGCTTTAAATTTCTGATTAGCATCGGGTTCGACTATTGTCTCTCGTATTTTTGTAATAACTTGCTCTAATTGCTGACGGTTGACTTTAGAAGTTTTATGTATTAACGCTTGTTCGGGAAGTTTGATAATAATTTCTAAATGGTTATCTAGAATAATCGGGTAGAAAATAGCAGTATACGGGTTGTCGCGGTCTACTATTTTGTCCAACATCACAAATTGATTGCTCAAGCAAGCTTCTCGGAAAAAATTGTCGAGTTCTGCAACTTGCAAGGCTTCAATTCGCTGACGTGCTTTATCTAAATCTGGTTTTCCTTGTCCTTTCTCTTGTAAAATCAACTCTACAGACTGGCGATAAAGAGGTTCTATGCGATCGCGAAAATTGAACTGTACCTCTCGATTAACCGCAACTAAATCGTTGCGAAGAGACTGAAGAGTTGTTACAGCAAGATCATAAGCAGATATGGCGGCTGGGATATTTCCCTGTGCTTTGAGTAAGCGTCCTAACTGCCACTCAAGGCGATAAGCTATATCTGAGGCATCAATTTTTTGAGCCATAAATAATGCTTGCTGGGTCAAATCTTGTGCTTCTTGCAATTGTTGGTTCTGCTCGTAAACTTCTCCCAAGCTGCCCAGAGCATAAGATTCGGCACGTTCATCGCCGATAATTTTGGCTTGTTGAACGCTAGTTGCCAGAATTTCTGCAATGTCTTTTTTGTTACTAATTGTGGTCAAAGTCTGAGCAAAATTGATCCGTGCATAAATACCAGCTTGATTGGTAGGCAGATTAGGGATTTGAGCTTGAATTGTGGGTATTAATGACTTTGCCTCAGTGATGCGTTCGTTTTCGACCAGCAAACTCAGCTGATTAATTAGGGATTGAACTTTGGCCAGAGGGTTTGGTGCAATTTTGGCAGCATTTTCATAATGAGCGATCGCATCTTCAATATTACTTAACGACCTAGCAGTGTTACCGAGGCTAAATTCTGCCAAGCTAATTTCTAGAGGCAGTTGCAGACGTTGAGCGATTTCTAAGCTTTGTTGTAAGTTTTTCTGGGATAACTCAAGTTCGCCTAATTGTTGTAAAACATTGCCAAGCGATCGCAAAGCTGTTACTTTTACAAGTGAGTCAGATTGGGAAATTAATTCTTGGGATACTTCATTCAATATATCTAAGCTACGGCGGTAAAAACCAGCAACTCGTAAGGCTTGTGCTTGGTTAATCCGGCTGCGCGCTACTCCAGCATTATCATCTAATTTCTTCCAGATTTGCTCTGCTTGTTGTGATGTTTGCAAAGATGCATCAGTTTGTCCCAGTGCTAGTTGCAATTCGCCCTGAATATTGAGAGTTTGTGCAAGAATTTCTAACAATTCAGATTTGGGATTATTGACATTTAACTTTTGATTTATCTCATCCCAGCCAAGTAAATTTAAGCTATTGTCGATAGTTGCATCAGCTTCTTTCCACAAGCCGAGTTGCTGATACACAACAGAAAGGTTAGTCAGCGCTGCGGCTTGTGCAGGGTTATTGCGTTCTCGTTGATAGGTACGGACAGCTTGTTGTAAAATAATTACAGCTTCAGTAAAGCGCCCAGTTTGATAAAGTGCTTCTCCTTGCTCAAGAAGTTGCTGTGGCGTTGTAACTGGGGGTTTATTGATTTGAATGTGAAACCCGTTTGCTGAATTTGTGTAGAGTTGTTTAGCAAATGTGCTAGGGATAATAGTCAAAAAAATAGCAATAGTAAATAGGACTACAGGAGTTACCGCAAATCTAACGGCTCGCTTTGGCAGCTGGAATTTTGCCATATTTCACACCTCCCTGAGATACAGGACAGGAAGCAGGTGTTTGCCAAAGGCTGTGGGGGTTGAGTTGAGGAAGTGCTACTAATTCTATGTTTCCGTTGCGATCGATTACCCAGCCAGAAGCTTCCACAATCGGAATTGTAGCAGCAATTTTAGGAGTAGTTGATGCTGTTGGTTGTGGCTGAGTCGCTGTGTGTGCCAAGTTTTCTGGTTGTGTTTTCAATCTCACCCAACCTGATAGAGTACTTAAATCTTGTAATGGTTCAGTAGGATTGATGAGTAGTCCGCCGCGTCCTGTTGCGACAAATGTATTTTGGAATTGCTGAGTTCCAGGAGCGCAGGCATTGGAAATTTGCCTAGAAGCATCAACTAGATTAATTGCGAGTTCGACTAAGCCGTTACTAGGATTTACATCAGGTGTGTTGATTTGCACATTGCCGCTTAAATCAGGAGTTGCACCTTTTGCGGTAATATCGTTTGTGTTTGGAGAAGGCTCATTTCGGGACTGGATACCAAAGATCCCTGCAATATTTTTGATAGTGACATTCCCGCCACGGAATTTCGCAGAATCTGCTCTAATGTCGCTATTTTCATTGGGAACAGCAACGATGAAGCCATTTTTGTTATCAATTGTGATGTTACCACCAGTGATATCATCACCACTGGCGTTAGTGGTTATGCTGCTACCTCGACGTAATAATAGTAGAGGCGAGTTGAGAAAGATATTTCCACCTCCTCCTGTAGTGTCAGCGCTTATTTTTGCGCTGTTGTCAAGACGGATAGAGTTAGCCTGTACTGTGAGATCGCCTGCACTTCCCAAACCAAGACTGCTCACAGTTAGTCCACTGGCTGCACCTTGATTGCCTACTTTCGGTTTGCCATATATGTCGATATTGTCAGCAACGAATTGAGCAAGTCGAGCCGAGTAAGTTGGATCGCTGTCTGTGATTGTCGCACTGTCAGTAGCATTAAGAGTGATGCTACCCGCACGCCCACTACCAGATGTGATGGCAGTTAGTTGTCCACCCGATATTGCATCAATTGTATTCGTATTGATATTAATTGCTCCCCCTGTTCCACTGGCTGTAGTTCGGGCATCTACAACCGCGCCCTTGGAAATACTAAATGTATTTGTATTCACTGTTATATTGCCGCCAACTCCAGAGGAATTGGTGCTAGAAAAGATGCCGCTCGATACTGCATCTACGAACTGTGGAGGAGAATTGAATCTGGGTGGAATATTGTTTTGAAAAAGGTCGGTGGGAGCTACTGTTGTATTAGTCCCAGATACACTAACTTTATCTGTTGTATTGATGAGGATATTACCAGCTTTTCCTTCTCCAGATGTGACTGTATTCAGTTGAGCGCCATCTGTTAATAAGAGCGATTGGGCTGTGATGTTAATCCCTTGAGCATCTCCAGTTGCCCCTTTTCGTACGGCAGTAGAGATATCACTGTCGGCCAGGGAAATTGCACCCATAGTCTGCACAGAAATCCCGCCAGCATTTCCTTGTCCTTGAGTGCTAGCAGATATCAAAGATTGATAAGAAGAGACAAATCCTGCTTGGATATCAATATCTCCGGCTTCGCCCTTCCCATTAGCAAAAAGTGTAGTCGTGATAAAGCTCTGGTCTAGAGATAAACCATCCCTGAGATGGATTGATATCTTGCCAGCATTTCCCTCTACTTTCTTGTCCAAATTATTGTTGTCACCCACTCCAGTAGCTAAAAAAGAGCCATTTATTAATTGGAGAGATGGCGCATTGATCCTAATATTGCCTCCATTGCCTTTTATCGTGTTATTACTTAGGGTGCAGCCAACGGCAATTAATGAGCAGATGCCAACGTTGCTGAATGCGCTACCTCGATCAAACAATACGCGATCGCGGGCATTAATAGTGATATTCCCAGCATCTCCGTTTTCTCCATTGGCGCTGGCTGCTAAGAAAGATTCATTAGTCACAGTAAGTGCGCCAGTATCGATGGTTATATTGCCTGCATTCCCTTCACCTTGGGTGTTGGAAATTAATTGAGCGCCATTCGTTAAAGAAAGCGACCCACTGCTAATTTTGATGTCGCCTCCCTTACCTTCTGCTTCTGTGGTAGCACTGAAAAAAACCTGATTTACATCAGTATATACTTTGGCTCCATAATCAAAGGAAACGATATCGCGGGCATCAATAGTGATATTCCCAGCATTTCCCCGTCCATTGGCGCTGGCAGCTAAGAAAGATTCATTAGTTGCAAAAAGCGAGTTTGTATTGATGGTTATATTGCCTGCATTTCCCACTCCCGAAGTGCTGGCAGTCAGCTTAGAACTATTGGTTATGGTAAGTAATTCTGTACTAATGTTGATGTCGCCTCCCTTGCCTCTGGTCGTCACATTGCTATATGCTTGACCTCCCAGATCAAACAATACGCGATCGCGGGCATTAATAGTGATATTCCCAGCATCTCCGTTTTCTCCATTGGCGCTGGCTGCTAAGAAAGATTCATTAGTCACAGTAAGTGCGCCAGTATCGATGGTTATATTGCCTGCATTCCCTTCACCTTGGGTGTTGGAAATGAATTGAGCGCCATTCATTAGAGAAAGCGAGCCGCTGGTAATTTTGATATCGCCTCCATTACCTTTTACTTCTGTGGTATCACTAAAAGAAGCTTGATTTACATCAGTATATACTTTGGCTCCATTCTCGAAGGAAACGAGATCGCGGGCATTAATATTTATATTTCCAGCATCTCCATTTTCTCCATTGGCGCTGGCTGCTAAAAAAGATTCATTAGTGACAAAAAGCGAGTTTGTATTGATGGTTATATTGCCTGCATTTCCCACTTCCGAAGTACTGGTAGTCACTTGAGAGTTATTTGTTACGGAAAATGATCCTGTGCTGAAGGTGATATTACCCGCATCTCCTACTCCTGAAGTGCTAGCATTCAGCTTAGAACTATTGGTTACGGTAAGTAATTCTGTACTAATGTTGATGTCGCCTCCCTTGCCTCTGGTCGTCACATTGCTATATGCTTGACCTCCCAGATCAAACGATACGCGATCGCGGGCATTAATATTTATATTTCCAGCATCTCCGTTTTCTCCATTGGCGCTGGCTGCTAAGTAAGAGTCTTTAAAAACAGAAAGCGAGTTTGTATTGATAGTGACGTTGCCTGCATTTCCCTGTCCTTTGGTACTGGCTGCTAGAAAAGAGTTATTGCTTAGAGAAAGTGAATCAGCATTGATATTAATATTTCCACTATTACCCACAGCGTTCTCTAGCACTTGATTGGAAATATTGCTGCTGTTTGCGATCGCAACTATCCCAGTGGCATTAATTTTAATATCTCGCGCCTGAGTTTTGGATGAACCAACGCCTGAAATTCCTGTTATCAGTTGGCTTCCCTCCGATATATTCAAATTTGCTGCATTGACAGCAATACTACCACCACTACTTGCAAGTACATTCACTTCAGCTTGATTGGTGAGAGATACATCAGCTTGTGGCACTCCTTGGGGAAAATTCAAACCAAGAAAATCCCCGTTAGAAAAAAGTCCAACGGTGTTTTCTCCTGCTACTCCCCCCAACTCCACACTTCCCGAAGGAGCTACAAGCTGACCACCATCGATGCTCACATTGCCGCCAACAAGTATTAAACTTTTAGCAGGATTTACCTGTAGATTAGACCTTTCTACCGAAACATTTCCAGCATTGCTCCCGAATTGCAAACCAATAGGGACATTAATAGTTAACAAAGGTGTAGATTGAGGATTTTTTGCACTAAATTCAAATCCATCAGCAAATTTCATACTATTGGCAGATGTGGCAAAAAATGAACCACCAATATTTAACCGAGCATTTTCACGAAAGATAATACCATTGGGATTAATTAGAAAGAGGTTAGCTGTGCCGTTAGCTCGGATTAAACCATCAATATTAGAGATAGAATTTCCTGTGACTCGGCTAATAATGTTTTGAATATTTGCAGCATTGTTAAAAAATGCCTCCAAGCCAGAAGGAACAGAAAAATCTTTAAAGCTATGGAAGAGATTACCCCTTGCTTGACTTCCTCCGGTGATTTTAAAGGTGTTGTTCTCTAATGTGACGTTGGAATTATTTGGCAGAGTGCCGTCTGGGGTGATTTGGGCAACTGAGATATTTGCATATAAAGCGATCGCACTGACAATGGCAATTCCTAGACCTTGTAACCAGTTTGGCGCAGTTCTAAAAGACATTGCACTCTCCTATAGAAAAGGAAATTTAGCTTGGAAGCCTTAATTGAGTATTGGTGTCAGGGCAATCAACTTATGCATAAGAGAGAATATTACCAAATTGGCACTGCTGAATCAAGTGAATAAAATCATGTCACTGCTACCAATTAAAAATTAGAAGGTCAGACTAGCCCAAAACGCCTGATTCTGAATAGTGAATAAACAAATCTCACTTCTACCAATTAAGAATCAGGAAGGTTAGTAAGTCGGAAATAACTCTGATTCCCGACAGTGAATAAAATTTACTCACTGCTACCAATTAAGAATCAGAGTTAAGGCAAACGAGCTTAACCTTCAGTTCAAACACAATCTGAAACTCAGGAGAAAAACAATGTCTAACATCAACAACCACGGAGTAGATATGAACAACGATGTACTTTTTCAAGAACTCAACTGTGAAAAGGCTGCAACCATTCAAGGTGGTGCTTCAGCGCAAGTATTTACAGATGCAAATTTCTCAGGACTTGCCTCAACTATTTTTTCTGATGACATCGGTCTTTTCGATCTGAATAATTTTAACGATAAAATCTCATCGATTAAAGTCTTTTCTGGGCAATGGACATTTTGGTCAGATGCTAACTATAGTGGTGTTGGTATAATTTTGAACCCAGGAGACTATGCTACCATTCCACCGGAATTCAATGATGTTATCTCGTCAGCAAAAAGAAATATTAAATAATAACGAACTGACATTAACTTTTTGAATTCCCAACAACTCAATCTCATTTTTTGAGTAGTTTTCAAAAGTTGGTTGGAACGAAATTAAACCCAACACAGCCTAGACTATGTTGGGTTATGCAGAGCGTAATACAGTCTACTTTAAACAACGACAAAATATCTTTCTTATATTGTGTCGTGTAAAGCTGGCTTTCCTTGGAACTATAGCCTTTCAAGTTTTACGTTGCGAGTTGAACTACCTATTAAGAATCAGTCAGGTTAGCAAGCCGGAAATAACTCTAATTCCCACAGTGAATGAAATTTAATCACTGCTTGCTATTTATTAAAAATCAGGAGGGAAAGCCAAAAACGCCTGATTACCGACAGTGAATAAACCCATGTCACTGCTACTAGTTAAAAATCAGTTAGGTTAGTAAACCGGAAAAAACTCTCATTCCAACAGTGAATAAAATTTAATCACTGCTACCAATTAAGAATTAGAGTCAAGGCAAACAAGCGATTACCTTCACTTCAAACACAATCTGAAACTCAGGAGAAAAACAATGTCTAACATCAACAACCAAACCCAAGACCTTTACAGTATCGAAGCTGTGCAAGACCTTTCCTATGAAAGTGCTGCTGCTATTTCTGGCGGTGCTGCATTGGAACTCTACAATGACAGCAATTTTAGGAAGCTGTTAGTGCAGACAAACGATGGTACTGGAAATGTGGGCGAGCGCGTAAATGACCGTATTACCTCGATTGTAGTCAACGAGGGTGTTTGGAGATTCTACACAGATTCTCAATTTCGGGGTGTTTCTGCCGATTTGGGACCAGGACGTTATGCAAATATTGGTCTCGGTTTTAGTGATTCAATCACATCTTTCCGGAGGATCGGGTAGGTTAAGCTAACACTTTCAACGATCCGATCTCATCTATTGTGATTCTTGAAACTTAAGTCCTGAAAATCAAAAGAGAAAAGACGTTCTCACCTTCGCTTTTAGCTGAGTAACGTTTTTTCTCCCAGTTACTAGGGGCGAGGTTGCTTTCGCTCCTACTTTTTTCATAGATATCTAGTTGTACTGAGCTTTTCAAAAATCAAATATGAGTCCTACTAACTATCTATTTTACAGCAGCGAAGGTGTGCAAGACCTTTCCCATGAAACTGCTGCTGCTGTTTCTGGCGGTGCTGCATTGGAACTCTACGATGACAGCAATTTTAGGAAGCTGTTAGTGCTGACAAACGAAGGTACTGGAAATGTGGGCGACAGAGTAAATGACCGTATTACCTCGATTGTAGTCAACGAGGGTGTTTGGAGATTCTACACAGATTCTCAATTTCGGGGTGTTTCTGCCGATTTGGGACCAGGACGTTATGCAAATATTGGTCTCGGTTTTAGTGATTCAATCACATCTTTCCGGAGGATCGGGTAGGTTAAGCTAACACTTTCAACGATCCGATCTCATCTATTGTGATTCTTGAAACTTAAGTCCTGAAAATCAAAAGAGAAAAAACGCTGTCACCTTCGCTTTTAGCTGAGTAACGCTTTTTCTCGCAGTTACTAAGGGCGAGATTGCTTTCGCTCCTACTTTTTTCATAGATATTTAATTTTACCATGAGATATCAGGTTGTTCTCCAACACAGTGAGGAAGACTGTGGTGCTGCAAGCCTAGCTACTGTTGCCAAACACTACGGACGCACCTTTGCCCTCAATCGCGTGCGAGAAGCTGTAGGCACGGGAACGCGAGGAACTACACTATTAGGTTTAAGGCGGGGAGCAGAAACCCTGGGATTCCATGCTCGTCAAGTCCAAGCCACCGCACAAGTACTAGAAAAATTAAATGAAGTTCCCTTGCCTGCGATCATTCACTGGAAAGGCTACCACTGGGTGGTCTTTTACGGGCTGAAGGGGAAAAAATGTATTATCTCTGACCCCGCAGTTGGTATCCGTTATCTCACCCTAAAAGAGTTAATGGCGGGTTGGAGTGATGGTGTGATGCTGCTGCTAATGCCAGACGACAGCCGCTTTTATGAGCAATCAGAAGATAAAATTGGCGGTTTTGGGCGCTTTATTGCCCGGATATTACCCTATCGTAACCTTCTGATTCAGGCGATCGCCATTAACTTTGCGATCGGGCTGTTGTCCCTGGCTTCTCCTTTAATGATGCAACTCCTCACCGATGACGTGCTAGTGCGGGGAGATACCCAACTGCTAACAACAGTGGCAATTGGCGTCATTGCCATGAACCTAATTCAAAATGCCATTGGTTTGGTACAATCTCATCTGATTGGTCATTTTGGTCAACGGTTGCAATACGGGCTAATTCTAGAATACGGCCGAAAACTGTTGCGCTTACCCCTATCTTATTTTGAAGCTCGTCGCAGTGGGGAAGTCGTTAGCCGGATTGCAGATGTTCATACCATCAATAATCTAGTTTCCGAAATTGTCCTTGGTTTACCCAGTCAATTTTTTGTGGCTCTGGTTTCTTTGGGTTTCATGCTTTTCTATAGTTGGGAACTTACTCTAGCTTCCGTCGCTGCCTTTATCATTGTCACAGGAGTCAACCTGCTTTTTCTTCCCGCCTTACGCCAGAAAACCCGCAGCCTCATAGTTAAAGGTACAGAAAATCAAGGCTTTTTAGTCGAAACCTTTCACGGTGTTCAAGTCCTCAAAACCACCCAAGCAACTCCTCAAGCTTGGCAAGAGTATCAGACAAATTTTGGTCGCCTTGCTAACTTAGGCTGGGATACAATGAAATTGGGGCTTTACAGCAGCACAGTCACGAGTATTCTTTCCAAATTGACGAGTATTGGCATACTCTGGTTCGGTTCTAGCTTGGTGATCAATCAGACATTATCCATCGGTCAACTGCTGGCGTACAGTGGTATGAGTGGCAGCTTTCTTGGGTTTTTAACGTCAGTAGTCGGGCTAATCGATCAATTTATCACTGCTCAAATTGTCGTTCAACGCTTGACAGAAGTGATAGATTCTACCCCAGAAGATGAAAATGACTTTAAAAAACCTTGGGCAGAAATTCCTGGAAACGCAGATATTATTTGTTCTCAAGTTAACTTTCATCATGCTGGTAGAACTGACCTGTTAGAAAATTTTTCTTTAACTATCCCTGGTGGTCAAGTAATAGCTTTAATCGGTCAATCAGGCTGTGGTAAAAGTTCTCTTGGCAAATTAATTACTGGTTTATATCAAGTCCAATCAGGGAATATTTGTTACGGTTTATACAACCAGCAAGATTTATCTTTAGAATGTTTGCGACAGCAAATCATATTAGTTCCCCAAGAACCTCATTTTTGGAGCCGTTCGATTGTTGAAAATTTTCGCTTCAGTTATCCCAACGTTAGTTTTGAGGAGATAGTCAAAGCTTGCAAAATTGCTGGTGCAGATGAATTTATTAGTAAATTACCTGATAAATATCAAACTGTTTTAGGTGAATTTGGAGCAAATCTTTCTGGCGGACAAAGGCAGAGATTAGCTATAGCTAGAGCAATTGTGACTGACCCACCTATATTAATTTTAGATGAATCGACAGGCGCTCTCGATCCAGTAAGTGAAACCCAAGTTTTGAATAGATTACTTGCTCACCGTCAAGGCAAAACTACAATTATGATTAGTCACCGTCCTCAAGTTATCAAACGGGCTGATTGGATTGTTTTGCTTGAAAATGGATATTTAAAAATTCAAGGAACTCCAGAAGAATTACGTCATATACCTGGAGAGCATTTAAGCTTTATTGATGAGATTTCTCCTTCTAATAATGGGTTTAAATCTTCTTTAGTTCTTCGTAATTAGTTAATGGTTATTGGGTATTTTATATCTACTCAGCACTTATGATTAGTAACCCTCAAACAAATTTTTTACCTTTAGTTCAAGACAACGAGTTTCTCCCACCAATTAGTCGTTGGACTACATTTGGCGGACTATTTATCGTATTTGCCTTGGCGTTAGCTGTTCCTGTGGCTGCGGTGGTTAAATATAAAGTTACGGTCAAAGGGCAAGCGGTCATTCGTCCTGCGGGTGAATTGCCAATTGTACAGGCGGCGACAGAAGGACAGGTAATGCAGATTTACGTCAAAGAAAATCAAACGCTGCAAAAAGGAGATAAAATTGCCACTATTGATGATTCTCGACTGCAAACTAAAAAAAACCAGTTGCAAACCAATATTCAACAAGCTAGGTTACAACTAATTCAAACTGTTCCGCAAATAAATGCAATAAATAGTCAAATTCGAGCTGAAAGCGATCGCACTAATCGGACTATCGCTTCTGCTAAAGCAGAATTACAGGGACGCGATCGCGCTCATCAAGACAAAAAAATTACTAGCATCACTGAACTTCAAGAAGCAGAAGCCAATGTCAAAATGGCTCAAGAAGAATTATATGCAGGTCAAGCACAGTTACAATCAGCATTAGCTAATCTCCACGCAACTGAGGCAGCTTTAGGAGCAGCGACATCAAAGCAGAGCCGATATGACAGTGCCGCCAAACAAGGGGCATTATCCCGCGATCAACTTGAAGAAGTACAGTTGGCTGTGAAACAACAAGAACAAGCTGTACAGGCGCAAAAAGCAACTTATAAAGCTCAAGAAAAAACAAATGAACGGCTAAAACAAGCTGTTAATGGGGCTATTGCTAAACGCGATCGCGCTCAAGCAGCTCTGAACCCCAGCAATGCAGAGATAGCAATGGCGACTGAACGCATTGCTCAAGAAAAAGCTTCTGGGGAAGTAAACAAAGCATCTTTAGAAAGAGAACTTCAAGCACTTATAAAACAGAAAATTGAAACGGAAAAACAATTAGAGCGTGATACTAGCGAATTTAAGCAAGTCGAAATTGACCTGAAGCAAACTACTATTACCGCTACAGCAGACGGGATTATTTCCAAGCTCAATTTGAGAAACCCTGGTCAAACTCTCCGGGCTGGGGAGGAAGTTGTGCAAATTGTTCCTAGTCATGCACCTTTAGTTATCAAAGCAGCTGTCGGTTCTGAAGAAAAAGGTAAGATAAAAGTCGGTCAAAAGGTGCAAATGCGAGTTAGTGCTTGTGCTTATCCTGATTATGGTACTCTCAATGGCGTTGTCAAAGCAATTTCCCCGGATGCTGTGAGTTCGCAAAAAAATGATGCAGATACTGATACGAACTCTATCCCAAAAGCAACTGCTGTAGGTGCTTTTTACGAAGTCACAATTGAACCAGAGAAACTTGCTTTAGGTCGCAGTACAAAAAAATGTCAAATTCAATTGGGTATGGATGGCAGAGTTGATATTATTACCCGCGAAGAAACTGTGCTGCAATTCCTGCTTCGCAAGGCAAGATTAATGACAGATTTGTGATATTGACATTAAGAGATAGATTTATGCTCATGCAAAACTTTAATATGCATGTTTTTTGGTGGATTTTGGTTTCTAGCGTCAATATTTTACTTTTAGTTATTTTTTACGAAACAATATATTTGACTGACATTTCAACGGCAGTTTTTAGCGTCAGCAATATATTAGTAGCTATTTTAGTCCGTAATGAACTGATTTTGCATTTCTTGTATCGTTTGGCAGTATGGACTTCGGTAAAGATTGTTTATGGCAAATACTATCTTAATAGTGGCGTTCATTATATCGGTGGCGTTCACGCCTCATGTGCTACTTGGGGTTTTCTGTGGCTAATTGTTGATGTATTGCAGCAGTTGGGAAACCCAAGCGATCCTCTATCAATGGCTACAGAGAGCGATCCTATATCAATCGTTACATCAAGTATGTTGTTAACACTTTTATTTATTATTATCATCACTGCTATTCCCCCATTCCGCCATAAGTTCCATGACACGTTTGAAATCAGCCATCGCTATCTGGGATGGTCTTGTTTGAGTATTCTTGTCTTGCATCAAATTAGATTTCAATTTATCATCGCTCTCAACCAAGCTTATCCTCTAGAAACTTTATTAACTAATCCAGTTTTACTCATGATCGCGCTGATGATTTTCAGCATATTTTTGCCTTGGATCAGCGTGCAGTGTTTTGATAATTTTAGGATGGATTGTCCATCTGTTGGGGTTTTAGTTGTGACTCTTCCAGGTAGGGCTGATGTAGGGACATTTGCTCGAATTAGTCTAGATGGTATTGAATGGCATTCTTTTTCTGTTGCAGGAACGAGTTTCAGCAAACAAACGGGCGAATCAGAAATTCATTTAATAATCGGCGCGGTAGGTGACTGGACTAAAAATTTGATTCGGCAAGTTGAAAAAGGAAATTTGCCCAAACGATTATGGGTTCGTCGAGTCAAGCCTCCTGGTTTTATGTTCTCAATTAACGCTTATTCACGAGTAGTTGTAATCGCAACTGGAGCAGGAATTGCACCAGTCATACCTCATGTGATAGAAAATAGTCACAAACTTTGTATTGTATGGATCGCTAACGAACACGAACAAACTTACGGCGAAAAGCTTTGGTCTTTGCTTGACTCTCATCCTCGTTGCAATATTTTCGATACAGGAATGCATGGTAGACCAAATGTAGAGCAGCTAGCTCTTGGCGCCGTTCGAGATTTTCGGGCGCAAGCTGTGTTTTGTGTATCCAACAAAGCGGTTACTGAAAAGGTGGTCAAGGCTTGTTTGGGAAAAGGTATTCCAGCTTATGGAGCTACCTGGGATTCTTGAGGCTGCTGTATGCTTTGTTTGTTACTTAAGCAATGAAATTACGTTTTGTACTTGTTTGGATGCTGGTTTTCTAAATAGTCTAAATAGTATTTAGAAAACTATAGCAATCCTATTTGAGTTATGAAAATTAACGAACTACCAAGAGCGCCAACAAAAGAAAGAGAAGTTTTCACATCTGATTTAGGATTGCTATAACTAAAATTTAAAGCGATTTGTTTCATGAAATTAATTAAAACAGCTTCAGGAAAAATTATCCTTTCGATTCTAGTCCTTAGCTGTCTGGCTGTTATTGGAGTTAGGCTAAGACGCAACTTTTCTCAAATTCGCAGTGTACAAGCTTTTGTTAATGGTGAAATTATTTTTGTGCGGGCATCTATCCCAGGTGAACTAGAGTTGAAAAGCGATAAAATTAAGTTGAGCAACAAACTTGAGAAAGGTACACAAATCGGCACAATTAAATCTACTGTCGAAAATCCACGAGTATCAGTCCTCAAAATTGAGAAGCAGGAATTGAAAACTCGGCTACAGGATATTCAACAGCAAATCTTTGGGGTAAAACAGCAAATTCGGAATCGCACTGAATTGATGAACTTGTTTAAAAAACAAACTGATACCCAGAAAACACTTCAACTCAACTACGCCCGTCAACAAATAAAACAATATGAAGGGGAAATAGCTCAAGCAAAAGCTACAGAAACAGTAGCGATCGCTGACACTCAACGCTTTGTTCGTTTAGCTAAGGAGGGAGCAGAGACTATCTCCAAAGCCGAAAACGAAATTGCAAAAGCGCAGCAAGCATCTGCTGTAGTCAAGGAAGTTCAATCAAGAATTGAGCTAGCCAAACTCAACTTAGAAGCAACGAAAGCCGGACTTCAGCTAGAAGGAACTCGCACCTTAAGCTATCCTGAAACTCGTGTTCTCGAACTTAAGGTAGAGTTAACAGACTTAAAGCAACAACAAAGAAACCTCGAAAAACAAATCCAGAGTATTCAATCACAACTAGCTAGTACCAGTAAAGAATTGCAGGTTCAGCAAACTGCCTCAGTTTTAGCACCAACAACAGGCGTGATCTGGTCAATTGATTCCCAGCCCCAGGAAATAGTTGAAGCTAATAAATCGATTATTCAGTTACTCAACTGTCAGAATCTTTGGATAGAGGCATTTATAAATGAGACTGATGCGTCGAAACTTGTTATTGGACAAGAAGCCCAAATCAACCTTAATAACTCAAGTAATTTTCAATGGAGAGGACGATTAGAGACAATCAGAGCAGGTACAGGTCGTGTTGAAGTTGGGCAATATGTTGTAGAACCACCGCCAGAAATTGCCCGCCGTCAACTAACAGTACGGGTAGCGGCAGTACGAATCAAAGTTGATTGGCAGAAAACACCTAGATTTGACGATTTTTGTCTGGCGGGGAGAAGTGTAAACGTTCGCTTTCTTGAATCAAAGTCCTCGCCTTTTTAGCAATTTATGCCTTTAATTTTTACTAGTCTGACATTACTCAACTAATGATTGTCGAATCGTGAAAAATTCTTGAGGGCGTTGAATCAACACTACAATAACACCGCTTGCAACCACGGCAAAGGCAGAAGGAATAAATGGCAACCATAGCCCTTGTTTTAAAAGAGCGATCGCGCAAACTCCATATAATATGACAACTGTCACAAAGATGGCGCATCTCTTATCTAAGAGCGATCGCACCCACCAAATAATCAGACTCCCAACTACAGACCAACCGCATATCCAAAGAATATCGCCCCAGTAAGGCAAAACCCAAAGAATTGAACGTTGATCTAAAACTGCACTCAAAATTTGGCTAACCATTTGTGCTTGTATAAATATCCCTGATATCTCTTGGTAATCTTGCTGTGCAGTACTGTAGGGAGTTGACCAAGTATCGCTGACTGTATTAGCTGTCACTCCAATGAGAACTAGCTTATCTTTAAATGATTTACGATCAAATTTATGACTCAATACATCATCAAGGGAAACTCTCTGATAATCTGTATTACGGTAATTGACAAGTATTTGATTTCCGCCTAAATCAACTCCTTGTTGATAGGCACCACTGCGATTAGGTTTTAAGCGTTTAAATACTTTAGAGCCAAACTGTACATAATCTTTATTAAATTTAGGTTTAATATTTTCATAAGATAAGTAACGAGTAACTAATTGCAATGAGAGCGAATAAGGCGTTGTACAAGTCGAAGAAGGCTCTTGTGCCATCATCAAAATTTGCCGACGGACGATACCATCTGGGTCTTTAATTGCATCAGTAAAACCCTGACGTCTTACAGGTACATCTTTCGGAGGTTTAACACCTTGGGGATCGTATTTACTATCGCGGCTTTTGCAGACAACAACAACGTTCTCTTTATTAAGTTCAGTCGGAAGTTGTATTAGATTTGATTTGTTTGGGGGGTCAGCAAAGTCTCTATAAATATCCAGTCCAACAACTCGCGGTTGATACTTTTGTAATTTGTTGAGCAATTTAGCTAACGTACTATCCGAAATGGATTTCAGTCCTTTGGTTATGTCTTGTCGTGATTGAATATCTTTTTCAGTAATTTCTACAATTATCAACCTTGGATCTGGGTCTTCCTTAGATCGCAACCGTAGCATTTGATCGAAAGTTTGCAGTTCGATTTTCTCAAAGACTCCCAAGTATCTCAAACCTACCGTTGAAACAGCCACAAGAAAAGTACTAAGTAGTACATTCCAAAATTTAGATTTTGATGTCGCAATTTTACCTTTTGTCGAAACTTTACCCACAAATTTAGTATTATCAAAATTGCCACGCAGTTCTTGCCACGTAGTAGGAACAGTTGTAGGATTTTGACAGATTACTGGCAACCAACTGGCACAAGGAAATTTATTTTCCAGTCCTTGAAGTCTTTCTCGCGCTTCTCGCACAGCCAAGTAAAATGGTTTGCTATCTGCAAAGGCAGTAAGAAAGTTTTTTAAAAATTCCTGTGCGATTAAATCTGGCACTCCTTCCCGCATTACAATCATTTGGGGAATATTTAAATCGGCTAAATTTCGTCCTAAACCAATTCCGTCACAAGAATTAAAAATTGCCAGTTTTAAACCATGTCTAATTGCTGTCTTAAGTCCATTTTTTAACTGGAAAATTGTTAAGCTTTCTGTTTGATTGATGCAAATTTCCCCAATTTCTCCGTCAGCAAGACTAGTGCTGTGTCCAGCAAAAAATAGAATATCCCAATCCTGATTCCATAGATATTCGTCAAGTGTTTGCCGTGTTGGTTCTATAAGAAAGGTGGTTTTGGCATCTGTTAAACCTTGTAACAAAGAGGCGTCTTTTTCAATATCAATACCAACCCTATTGCCTAGAATTGCCAAAATTTTGACTTTACCTGTAGGAGATTTTTGTAATACTTGAGGAGATTCATACTCATGATTGCTCAAAGCTAATTCCGCTTTCGGGTAATCTTCAAAAAAATGCCATAGATGCCAAGGCAAGCGATGTAATAAAACTATATTTGTTTCAATAATTACTCTAATTTCATCATGGCGACTAAGTAGAGTTCGCAACTGCCGTTCAATATTCTGAAATGACTCAAATTTCAACCAAGCATTGATATTTGCTTGTAGCTCTTGACACACTTTATCGAAGTCATTGACAGAAATATTGGTTATGTCTTGTGAATGTACTTTTATCCGTTGATTGCTACGATCCAGGCGTTGATGAACTGCTGCGTAGAGTAACTTCCATCTGCGGTAGAGTTCGCTTAGTTCTGGGGCTGGCGGTAGACTCCCTGTTAATTTCACGGGTACAAATTGGTTGTGACACCAAAGTTGAGCCGTGACAACAGGAAACCCTTGATTTAAATCTCCTCCCAAGAAGCTGAAGACAACTAGCTTACTCATAAGTTCAGTGGACTTTGCCATTCGTGATTAACTAATGACTAATCAACAAAGAGCATTCTACTTATGCAAAAATACCAAAGGAAAGTGTAGTCATTATACTACACAAGACCAATTTGGGTTAAACCTATGACCTTTGAGGAAAAACAACGTTTACAAGCCACCGCAAAAGAGATCGTATCAATTTTGTATAAAAATACATCACTAGAGGCATTAAAAACTTTTGAAGGTATCGAAAAAATACTGCGTAGTTTACCGCTGTAGGCAGCGTTTGCTTAAGCATTTCAGCCCTCAAATCGCCTTTCTTTATCGAACAAACTACAAGTACAAGCAAAGGACGGACTACTTATATCTCAGTACAGTTCAGTTAGGGATGCTCCCAATCAACACCAATTTAATACTGCTGCCTCCTAATAACTAAATTATGAAGCTTTCTGTTATTTGATAATTATTCAGCTCGATCTGGATGCTGAAACATTCTCCCACTTCTCCATGAAAAAGTTTCAACTGCACATAAATATCTTGAGTTCTTGCTTGTACTTGTTGAAGTATTTCCCCTCGATCTGAAAGTAAAACTAGTTTGATATTAGCAGGTAGGTAAGGTTGATTACAAGCTGGATGTAGTTGCACGCGAATCCTAACCAACAGGTTAGGATCTGGTATTAAGGCAACTAATAAAATAACTTTTTGAGCCTCTATTTCTATTCCCCAGTCAATCAGTTTGGCGCGTTTGATAGCGGTAGCATTTAACCCGGAAGAAGTGCGGAAATTAAAAGCTCGGCTACTGGAGTTTGGCTCAAAAAAAGTCTCTATAGCTTGCCAAGAAGTATCGTAAATCTGCTCCAGCCAACGGCTGAGATTCACTTGTACTTGTGAAAATTGTGTAGGCGCAGCCCTTCGGCTGCGCTCAGGAACCACCTGTTGTAGAGATTGCAGCCTTTCTTGGTACAAACGCTGCCGCCACTGCTCATTCTCTAGTAGCACTCCCCAAGTTGTAAATGGCACTGCAAGTCTCGGAAATGTTACAGAGGGATTACCTAACCGTTGCACAAGATTTTCTGCTTGAACATTCGATAATTCTGGTAGTGGAGCGATCGCACCTTTCATTTCCTCTGTTCCACAAAATTGGTAAGTCATCCAAAAAGCATTAAAGTCTTTAATTAAGTGCCGTGCATCTATACAATAAGTCCTATCTACTTGGTCATAGTCTGCTAGTGATTTAAGTTCCCTATGAGTTATGTAGCTCCAAATTCTTACCCAATCCCCATCTGCTGTAACTTGCACTGCTAAATAATAATCTGCTGCCCAACTAGGAATGTCTACCCATTCTTGAGGAATTTCTAACTCGCGATCGTCAATTGCCTCGCTGGGAATTAAAACGACTCGCTTTTCCTCTAACAAAATTGCTGTGCCATTGACAAATTCCCAAAAAGCAGGAATACCAGGGGAACTATGCCAGACACTTGCTTCTGGAACATATTCAGCTTTTACCCAATTCAAAAACCCATCAAGGCAAATTTGATTTATGTAAGCACGCCAGCGACTGCTAGGTGTGGCGTACATTTGGCTTTCTTGCCAAGAACTTGTCTGTAATGATGGTGATATTTCTAACAATAATTCCTGCGGTTCTGTAAAAGCGGAAGTCATTTTTACTACCTCATCCTTCATAATCTCAGCGAAATTCCCCATACTTAACTTTCAACCATTCTTCCAAAGCGGTACTCATATCATTAACTAGGTTGGAAGTTACAGAAATATTAAGCGTATCCTGACTCCATTGGATTAATGCTTTCAGCATTGATTCTCTGGCTTTGAGCAGTCGGCGAGAAACAGTAGGCTGACTAATTTGTAGGTGTTCTACAATCTGTGGCTGAGTTAACCCCTGTTGGTAATAAAGTTTAAGTATTTCCTGAGTTTTTACCTCAAGAGTTTGTAACTTTTTTAACAAAATATCTTCAATCTGAGATTGTTGATTTTGTTGGTTTTGGGCATCCTCTTGGGCTATTATCTCTGCAATTAATGAGTCAGAGGATGGATCTGGCAAATCAAAAGTTGTTGTGGAACCATCTTCTGATATTGCTAAATTTAAAGAACTAACAGGTGGATACAGATAACCACGCACGTACATAGCTGCCTGGGTTAGCCACTGTTCAATTTTCTCTTTCGTGGATTCTGGAGTAGGTTGATTTAACTGATTTTGGCGTTCGCGGTTGTAGAGATTGACAATAGCTTCCCAAAGTTGGGGTTCTGGTTCTGGTAGTGATTTTGTGCCACCTGGTTGGTTTTGAACATACAGTTCTTTGAAACAAGTCCAGGCGAGTCGATATTGGGCAATTAGAATAGGTGATAATCCAGCTTGAGCAAGAGCTTCTAATAACTGCTTTTTGCTTACTTTGCGTAACAATGCCCAATTTGTGCAAATATCAGCTTCCTTGCGTTGGCGTAAAATATCTTTTAGCCGACTTGGAATTGCCATAGTAGCATAGGCTTTTAAGCTAGAGGATTTTTCTAGATTAAAATTTTTGAGAATTGTTTCAATTTCAGCATTCGCCATTTGAAAATAATCTGCTAGGCTATGTTGACTATTTGTAAACTTGGCAATTGTTTTTTTTGCAGCCCAATAATTTGGTTCCTGTAAATAAGCAGATAAATGCATTCTAGCAAGGCTATGAGATTCCTCTCGCCAGCACTTGTGCCAATGTAATGCCCAAAAATTTTCTGAGTTAGGGACGAATGGTGAAGACCCCAAGCAATTTTGAATATTTCGATGCAGTTTGATATCAATCAACCATTTGCTGAATCTGTCTCCTTCTAACTCAACGAAGGTTGAGAACATCTCGATAATTTTTTGACGAGGACGCATAAGCAGTTAACAATTTCAATTGATCCGAACTTAAGCAACTATCAAAGCCGCAAACACTTCTGTAGACAATTGCAAAATACTGGTTTTAGAATTTGCAATTCAATAGCGCACATATTTTATTCTTTGAGATTTTTTGAAGATAATTTTACTCATATTCATGTTGAATCTAGATAATTTAGTTATTTTAAAGTTAAATTGGTGTAAAAAGCGATTTTAATCGTTGCATAAATGCGACATAGTTCGAGTAAACACTGGTTGAGAAGGTCTAGCAAGATATTGTCTCTTAACTTTTTTAAAATTCTCTTGCCAATTTCCGTGTGTCGCGAAGTGTTGATCGATTAGCGATTGTACGCCCATACGCTCTGTTTGAGTTAGAAGTATAGGTATATCATCGACTCCTTCGTTTGTAATTATGGGTTCAGTAGCCATAATTGCGAATATGTACCTAATTGAGTCTTTTTGGGAATATACCCTTTGGTATACTTTTGACTATCTGTTTTTTCTAAATCCCTAAAAAATGGGCGAATCGGGAATAATTAAAGTTAATTGCTTATTTTTCAGCTTAAAGTATTTTAATTAAATCGATTAAATCAACTTTTTTGAGCTAACCGCACGTGAGTTTAAAAGTGAGAAAAATCAAACTACTGGCTTTGATATTAATTAGTTTGGCAATGGTGTTGTGGTTTAATTTGCGTTTTTCAACACCTTCGATACCCACTATTGCGACTTCACCACCAAAAACTATCCGCTACTTTGACCGCACTTTGCCCCAAAGCATCGCTCACGTCGTGTTGATTCCAGCTAATAGCAAATTTTTGGTGACTCCTGCACTATCACAGAAGGTAGCCACTGTAGAGGAATTTGCCCAAAAGCATCGAGCCGCAGCTATTTTGAATGCAGGCTTTTTTGACCCAGCCAACCAAAAAACTACATCTTATGTTGTCCGACAAGGAAAGTTGATAGCCAATCCCAAAGAAAACGAGCGGCTGGTGAACAATCCCAACTTAAAATCTTATTTGGGTCAAATATTCAATCGCTCAGAATTCCGTCGCTACTTATGTGGGCAAACTACCCGCTATTCTATTGCCCTACACAATCAGTCACCACCAGCAGATTGTCAGTTAGTCGATGCTATAGGTGCTGGCCCACGCCTATTACCAGAACTCACCTTGGAAAAAGAGGGCTTTGTGGACAGCGCTAATAAACGAGATGCCCTTGGCAGCAACCAACCCAATGCCAGAACTGCCGTAGGTATCACCCGTGATGGCAGCGTTATTTTAGTTATGGTGGCTCAAAAACCTTCGGCTTCGGCGAACTCGGGAATATCTTTGCCAGCATTAGCTGATTTGATGAAAACTCTTAGAGCCGATCAAGCAATGAATCTGGATGGGGGAAGTTCCTCTTCGCTTTATTACAATGGGAAAACCTTTTACGGAAAGGTTGATTTGGAGGGAAATTCTATCAAGCGTCCTGTGAAGTCGGTTTTGCTAGTTCAGGAAAAATAGAGGTTGTGGGAATTATACCTACCTACTGGTAGATTTTTTCCATAGCACCAATTTCCGAATCCGAATTGAGTCACAATAATAATAGGCAATCATTGAAGGTGCTTTTATGCTTCGTCTAACTCAAATTATTCGGAACTTGTTCCTTCGTATTGAAGGCTTGTTTGGTGTTTTATTTCAAAGTATTTCTAATTTTTTCGGAAATTTATTTGGTTTTTTTGCCAAGCTTTTCGGATTCTCTGAGTCTGGTTATTTCTTGGAATCAGATCAGGTGCAAGGCGTAAATCAAGCTTCAACTAAACAGCCAATTGAAACGAATCGGGATAATATTGCTCAAATTTCTACCACTGACCGCCGTCGTTCTAATGCCAAACTTGACGACTACTACCTCAACATGGCTCGTGATGTGAAAAAGAAATGAAAAAAGCCATCAAGTGGAGGTTTAAGTTTAGTAATCAACTGTTCCACCTTTAACTTGCATAATTAGGGTGGGCAAGACTTTAGCATCCGCGCTACTTTAATAACGCTCAGTATAGGTCAGCAGAATACTGTCCACCCAAAAATATTTTAATTAAATTTAGATATAATTAGTATATCTGGAACAGTTTACCAATAACTAAATGGTGCTTTACATTTTCAGAAAAATTATCTAGCTAAAATTAATGAATTTGTATGTGCGTAGGCTATTAAAAACCGCAGGCATCGCACCTTTTACAAAAATTTTGTCCAGTTTGAGGCTGGACAATAGCTAGAAATATTTTTGAGTTTGAATATTTACTTGGTTTTTAGCTAACTTACCAAATCAACTAAAGCGTTGCTTTGGAAGCGAACTATAGATGAAACTGAGCAACCGCGATAATTCTCAGAGGTGAATACTGATAGTGTGATATTAGCTTGACCTGGATCTAAAATGCGTTTTACCTTGCAAGTTTGCATTTTATTGTTGCAGTAAGCAATAATCCGATCGCCAGCCTTGACTTCCAACGCTTGAATTTTCAATTAATACCAACCTTGCCAGGAATTTGCTTTGTTAAAGGAAAAACATATTGCTATATCTCACTCGCTTAACAATAGCAATGTTCTTTTAGTATAGCACAAAAATTAAGGATATCAATGTTATCAATTTAATCTTGGTAATGTCAAGTTGATTCATACTGCAAATACTGGTGCAGGAGGTAGGAGGCAGTAATTTATTTGTTGCTCTCAACCCTATATAATTTCAAGCCACCAAATCGTTTGCCCAGTTTCTCGGTCGGAGTATTTGTTGAAATTCAGATGGAGGGAAACCTCTACTCCAAAGAAGTTGGAGCAAAATTTTTTTGATGACAGATTTTTCTCTCGATGTTTTTGTTACAATCATTGAAATTTTTACCTAAAAATACCACTATGGCTTTATACGCTGAATTACATAGACATCTAGGCGGCTCGGTCGTACCACGAGTTTTATGGCGATATTTCGAGCGGCATTCTTCGGAGTTAATTTCCCGCTTTGCTGACTATTCAGATTTTGAAGATTTTTATACCCGCCCACGTAACACTCTAGATGAGTATCTAGAATTACACACCTTGGTAGAAAGCGTGCAAACTGTAGAGACTTTGCCTTACTTTATTTATCGCTTGGTGCGGGGTGCTTACATATTTGAAAATTTGGCTTATCTGGAACTGCGTTACACTCCTTATTTGCGGACACCTGAGCATCTGAGTCAATCCGAAAGAATTGACAAGATGGCAGAAATTGTCAGAGTCGTAGGGCTTGCCAGCCAGCAGCCAGAATATCCGATTGTTACTAGCCAAATTCTCTGTATGCACACACGCCTACCTTATGAGGTGAACAAGGCGATTGTTGATTTGGCGGCACAAAATAAACAGTATGTCTGTGCAGTAGATGTAGCCGGAGGTGATAGTTATTACGCCGATCGCTTAGAAGAATGGATTAGCTTATATGATTATGCGCGATCGCTGGGCGTTAACACCACGGGGCATCTATATGAAACCACCGCTGGTTGTTACCCAGAACTGTTACCATATCTGATGCGGATTGGTCACGGCATTCAAATTCCCCTACTATATCCAGAGCTACTTAATGATGTAGCTAGACGCGGGCAATGTTTAGAGGTTTGTCCGACAACTTACCTAAAAACTGGAACTTTGCAGGATATACGTCAACTCAAATTAGTTTTTGACCGTTGTCTTGATGCTGGAGTTGATATCGCTATCTGTACTGATAATGCCGGATTGCACAATGTGCGTCTACCATTTGAGTATGAAAATCTCTTGACTTACAACATTATTAGTTTTGAACAACTACAAGCTTGTCAAGATGCAGCTTTCCGTCATGCTTTTGCTTGGCCTTACAGTCAACGTCCTGCATCACTGTTGAACGGTTTGCTCAAACCTGAACCAGCTAAAATTTTGTCCATGAGAGATAGCAATTAACGAATCGCCTAAAAATATCTATAAAGTCAGGTGATTTAATGTTAATTAATGTTGCAATTACTAACTTTTTCTATGCCATCAGAAAAAGTTGTAATACATAATAGATATCTTGCAAAATTAATGTTTTATAAATTAAACCACAGATGTACACAGATAATTTATCAGTGTTTATTTGTGGTTCTTTTGTTGCTGAGAAAGGATTCTTGCTATAAGTCGTATATAGCGTGCCCCAGAAGCTATAAACTATAATTTATGGCATCTACTATTCAAGCTCTACCAACAGAAGTTGTATATCTCATTACAGCTGGAGAGGTAATCGACTCTTTAGCCTCTGTGGTGCGGGAATTGGTAGAAAATTCCCTAGACGCAGGTGCAACAAGAATTGTGGTTTCTCTGTGGCCGCAGCAATGGCGAATTCGAGTGGCAGATAATGGCTGTGGAATGAACCTAGATGATTTACAACAAGCAGCCACAGCCCACAGCACTAGTAAAATTCGCTCTAGTGCCGATTTGTGGAAAATTAACAGTTTAGGGTTTCGTGGTGAGGCGTTGCACAGTTTAACGACTCTGGCTAATTTAGAAATTTTGAGTCGTCCTCTGGGCGGAAAATTAGGATGGCGGATAATTTATGGTGATGGTGGGAAAGTTGTACAAGTTGAAGCAACTGCGATCGCACCTGGTACAGTAGTTACAGTTTCTCATCTTTTCGGTAATTGCTCATCTCGTCGTCAGGGATTACCCACAACAGCACAGCAAATGAAAGCTGTGCAAGCCACAATTCACCAAATCGCCCTCTGTCATCCGCACGTCACCTGGCAGATTTGGCAAAATGACCGTCAATGGTTCACTATTTGTCCTGCTGCCACAACTGGACAACTACTACCGCAGATTTTACCGCAAGTGCGACAAGGTGACTTGCAAGAAGTAAAACTCGAAATACCCAACCCACTAAACTCAGAACTCCCCACTCCTAACTCCCCACTCCCCACTCCCCACTCCCCACTCCCCACTCCCCACTCAGCACTCAGCACTCAGCACTCAGCACTAAATTTAGTGGTAGGATTACCCGATCGCTGTCATCGTCATCGTCCAGATTGGGTACGTGTAGCCATTAACGGCAGGATGGTGAAGACACCGGAATTAGAGCAAACGATATTATCAGCATTTCATAGAACATTACCACGCGATCGCTATCCAATTTGTTTCTTACATCTTGCCATTTCCCCCGGTCAAATTAACTGGAATCGCAATCCAGCAAAAACAGAAATTTATCTCAACGAAATCATTTATTGGCAAGAGCAAATTACCCAAGCAATTAAACAAGCACTCAGCATCTCTTCTAACAATCTCAAAGAAGCTGTTCACACAACACGAGTTAGTAAATTACTCAAAGCCGCAGAAGCCAAAGGCAGCTATAATTTCAATTCTCAAAATCCTAATGAAAATCCCAAAACTCCTAACTCCTCACTCCCAACTCCTAACTCTTTAAAAGCTGTCGCACAAGTTAGCAATACTTATATTGTGGCGGAACATTCAGGTGGGATGTGGTTAGTAGAACAGCACATTGCCCATGAGCGAGTTTTGTATGAGCAATTGTGTGATAATTGGCAACTTGTCCCCGTCGAACCGCCAATCATTCTTTATCAATTGTCGCCAGCGCAAGTATCGCAGCTGCAACGAATCGGTTTAGAAATAGAACCCTTTGGCGAACAACTTTGGGCAGTGCGAAACATACCCGCACCTTTGCAACAGCGAGACGACTGTGCAGAAGCTATTTTAGAACTTAGTTGGGGAGGCGATTTACAAACAGCCCAAGTAGCTGTCGCCTGTCGCAGTGCAATTCGTAATGGTACACCGATGAATCAACAAGAAATGCAGACACTTTTAGATAATTGGCAACGCACTCGTAACCCCCGCACCTGTCCCCACGGACGCCCTATTTATTTATCTTTAGAAGAATCAGCTTTAGCCCGATTTTTCCGGCGTAATTGGGTAGTTGGTAAAAGTCATGGAATTTGATGTTTTCAGTAAGTGTACACACATGTCGAATTACCCCCCCTTAATCCCCCCGATGCATTGGGCTACGGTGTACACACAAGTCTGGAGTCGTTTACGAATCTGGTTTTTACCCCACCCTAACCCTCCCCTTGCAAAGGGGAGGGAATTAGATTTCCGGCTTCCCCCCTTTGCAAGCTACGGTGTACACACAAGTTATCGAATTACCCCACCCTAACCCTCTCCGTATGTATTGGGGAGGGAACCGGATTTTTCTTGTTTCCCCCCTTTACAAGGGGGGACTAAGGGGGGTAATTCGACTTGTGTGTACACCGTAGTTGTAAAGGGGGGAAAAAGAAATCTTGTTCACCTCCCCTTTACAAGTTTGCCGAAGAATTAAATTTAATGGCGAGACAATCTGGGGAAAAAGAAATCTTGTTCCCTCCCCAATACATACGGGGAGGGTTAGGGTGGGGTAAAACCGACGCTTAAATTCAGATGAGTAAACTGTTTCAGAATTGTGTATACACCGTAGCCTTTATTAAGGGGAGGGTTAGGGTGCAATACAGTTCAGTTAAGCTCACTTTCAGATTTGACGCAATAAAAAACCCCACTAACTTATAGAAAGTGGAGTAATTTCAGTTACAAGTTTAGGAGTCAATCATCGTTAAAATCGCTATTTGCATTAGACAAGCGAAATTATTCTAAAGCTTTCTTGAGTTCGTCTTTAATATTTTCTACGGTATGAGTAAGTTGGGCTTCAGCTTGCTTTGCTTGTCCTTCAGTTTTATCTTGTGGATTACCTGTGACTTCACCCACAACCTCTTGAATTTTTCCTTCAATATTTTTTGCAGTGGCTTCTATTCTCTTTTCGGCACTCATGGTTTTTATCTCCGGCTTGTAGTTGATTCAGGGAACTCCAAAAATAAGTTACTACTACTTGCAAAGTGGGTCGAAAAGCCCGGTCATTTCACAGGACGGTTGAGACGCTCATCCTACAACTAATAAAATACTTGAGCTATTTTATTACTTGCAAGTCCCTAAGCTATTAAATAATCTAACATCTGTGTATTGTTTTTTACTTCCATCAACCGAGAGAAGATTTTGGTAAATTATATTATCTTAAGATAGATGCTGGTCAGTATTGTAGCAGATAATACAAAATATGAAAATCTGATAAATAAAATTTATATATATTAAAAAAATAACTTTTTTGCAGATAAATGAACTATAAATTAAAACAAAATTTAAATAAAAGGAAAATAAAGGAGTGCCAACAAAAAGTCAAAAAAATGTCTGGAAGAATGAGATTAATGACATCATTCGAGGTGCTTGTGGAGGTTTTTTATTTGGCATACCCTTGTTGTACACAATGGAGGTTTGGTGGATTGGATCGCTGGCAAAACCACAATTTATCATGACGGCGATCGCATTAATGTTTATTGTGGTTTACTTGCTCAATTACACAGAAGGCTTTCGGAAACGCAGATATACAGGTCTCTCTCATCAAGCCGCAATGGATACCGTAGAAGCGATCGCGATCGGCATAGCTTGTTCTACCCTTGTACTGTTACTATTGCGAGAATTGACACCAGAAACCTCGCTAAAGGAATCTTTAGGTAAAATCATCTTTGAAAGTGTGCCCTTTGCTCTTGGTGTAGCATTAGCGAATCAGTTTTTGGGAGAGACTAAAAACAGCAATGGAAAAGGACAAGGAAGCGATCGGGAAAATAGCACAACCAAGAACAAAGGTGATGAGTTACACGCCACTTTTGTGGATGTGGGTGGAACCCTGATTGGTGCAACCATAATTGCATTTAACATCGCTCCCACAGATGAAATTCCTATGCTTGCAGCTGCAACCTCTCCACCTTGGAAGTTGGCAATGATCGCCGCATCTTTGCTGATTTCTTATGGCATTGTATTTCAGGCAGGTTTTTCTAACCAGCAAAAACGTAAAGAGCAAAAGGGAATTTTTCAACGACCATTGAGCGAAACTATTATGTCCTACTTAGTATCATTGGTAGCAGGCGCTTTTATGATGTGGTTCTTTCAAAAATTAACTTTTAGCGACCCCTGGACAATGTGGTTAGATCACACATTGATACTGGGTTTACCCGCAACTATTGGTGGTGCAGCCGGAAGGTTAGCAATATGACTGAAACAGAACAACCAAAGCGCTCAATAGCTGAGTGGATAACATTCAGCATCGCCTCATTCATCCTAGCAATTATTGTGAGTTTGGTAGCCTACACTTGGCTGAACGAAAAAAATCAACCTCCAATCCTTTCTGTCACTAAAAAACAAACAATTCGAGAAATTAATGGCCAGTTTTATGTTCCTTTTGAAGTTGTCAATAATGGAGGAGATACAGCTGAGTCAGTTCAGATTATGGCTGAGTTAATGATTGACGGCAAAGTTACAGAAACAGGAGAGCAACAGATCGACTTTTTATCTAGTGGGGAAAGCGAAGAAGGCGCATTTATATTCAGCGATAACCCGCGCCAAGGTCAGTTAAATCTACGTGTTGGTAGCTATAAATTGCCATAGAGGACTGACAAATCAAAAAAATACCCTACAATATTGCATAATCTATTTGTTGGAAGTATACCCGAACTCAACCCTCACCCCGTTTGCTTTCATGGCGGGAACGCTAAGAGCGAACAAGCCGGGCATTGCCTGCCTAACGCAGTGCGCTAAGAGTTGAGTTTGGTTGTGCTTGCGCGGGTGGGGTATTTCTTTACCTGACGTTGACGTAGCCTCTGTCTTTGACACGCTGTTCGCGTTCGTAGAGAAGTTGAAATCTGCTGTATGAGTCCTATATTTTATTGCTTGTCCATATTTTCAACACGATAGCGCCCGCATTTTGATAACCTTGAAGAAATAAAACAATTAAAAAAAATAGATAATCGCATTTTTATTTCACCAGAGATATAAAATAGAATTAACTGTTTTGAGGTAGATTTCATCAGAAATTTATAATTTTAATATTTGTATCATGTAAATATTACAAATATTAATTACGTTTGATATACATAACTATCAAGGAATATTCTCTATCTATTATTATTGATATTCCTAATGAGAATTTATTGACAAAATACTAGTAATGACGACCGGATTTTTGCTCGTGGAGGCAATGACAATATCTCTGCTAGTTTTAGAAATAATCTAATTGATGGTGGAGAGAGGACAATAACAAGTTGACTGGTAATGATCGCCAATGGCACATTTAAGCTCAGTCGGCGCGATCGCAGCAGTTTCTTTAACTCTCTCGAACTGAGCAAAACATTGTCTCATCATCAATATTTAATTGTTGCCGTTTTGATGATATTATCTTAAAAAATTAAGGAGAAAACCTTGTGGGAGTTACGCTTAATCAATTATTTAAGTTATCTGTAAAATATTTTTCAGCAATCACAATCATAATAATGGCTATCCCATTACCAGTTAAAGCCGCTACATTTTTAGTAACTGAGCGTGCTAGTTTAGGAGGCAATGATAAAGTTAATTGGGGAAGTTTAGGTAAAGTCTTTAATCCTTCTGCCCCTGATTTTTCTGCTTTTTTACCTAACTCTTTTTCAGCAACATCGCAACGTGGTTTAGGCTTGGATATAAATATAACTCCAACTAATAAGCCTCAAATTACTCCACCATTTGTTTTTCAAACTTTACCTTCACCTGGCATTCGGAGTAACTTCGGTCTAGGTGATTTTATTCTCTTCGGAGGTATAGATCCAACAGGTTTTATCCCTCTTCCTCCTGGTACTCCCGATCCTGGAACTAAGGGGAACGGCGAGCCTTTTTCGATTAGTTTTGCCCAGCCAGTTTTTGGCGCTGGAACTCAGATAGCTGTAGACACTAGTAAATTGAAAATTGAAAATTCGATCGCCGCTTTTGATAATGCCAATAACCTATTGGGTACTTTTTCAGTTCCAAATATTTCGTCCTTAGCATTAGATAATTCGGCAGTATTTTTGGGGATTCGTAGTGATACTGCAAACATCTCACGACTTGTTTTTAGCAGTTCTGCTCCAGAATATGGCTTGGCTATTAATCAGGTAAGCATTCTTGCAACTCCTGAACCAACTTATACCTTAGCGATATTAGCTTTTGGAGTTTCAAGTGCTGTTTTGAAACGACGTAAACATACTTGATACTCCCACAGCATCGAAATAGCTTTCATTTAATAAGTTAGAGATTTCGGACATACTCCAACTTATGTAAGTACGTAACGTAAGTTCCAGATAATTCTTGTCTTTAACCAAATTTAAGTCAATGTTATACAAAGAATTAGAAAATATCATAGACGCTAAGATCCAAAAAGCCATACGGAAGCACGAAATTATAGTTGCTTTCATTAGTAGTATTATTGGCTTGATTTTTATCATGGGTTTGTTCCATGCTATTTTGCTTAACCACACTGAAATTCAAACATTTTGCTCATAAGTAGGTTGGCACAATTAAACCGAACTATAAAAATTTTTGTATGGGTAAAGGGAAAAAGTTAAAGGGTAAAGGTTTTTCCCTTTTACCCTTAACCTTTTCCCTTCTTAATTTAGTTGTGTTTTTTAGCACCTACTTACTTAGTGATTCCTGTTTGTAATCAATAGCTATTTACAATCAAACATTCCCTGATGTCTTACAACTAATCCAATTCACACATCTTTTTTATAAAATGGAATTGTACAGATGGAGAATAAAAATAATAACAGGGCTATATTCGTCTTATTTCTGACTGTATTTATAGACTTGCTCGGCTTTGGAATTATTCTGCCGATACTGCCTTTGTATGCTGAACAATTTGGTGCAAAACCTAATGAAGCGACTTTACTTGTAGCTATTTATTCTTTAATGCAGTTCTTATTTGCACCATTATGGGGCAGATTTAGCGATCGCTACGGTCGCCGTCCGATTTTATTACTGACTTTATTCGGTTCGGTAATTGCATACGCAGGCTTAGGTTTTGCCAACTCCTTATGGATTTTGTTTATTGCTCGTAGTCTAGCCGGGATTATGTCTGGGAATATTGCCACTGCTCAGGCATACATAGCAGATATTACCACGCCAACTAATCGAGCTCGTGGCATGGGTGTAATCGGCGCAGCTTTTGGTCTTGGCTTCATTCTCGGCCCAGCGATTGGAGGTCTTCTAATCGGGTCAGATCCGAACAACGCTAACTTTCATCTACCGTCGTTGTTTGCAGCCGGATTATCTTTATTGGCATTTCTTTGTGCTTTGATATTACTTCCAGAATCTCTAAATTCTGAGACTAAAGTCAAAATTCAACTTCATCGCCACCGTCAGCGATCGCTAAACTTGCTACAGTTGTCACAGCGTTCACAGTTTTGTGTACTTGTTGGCATCTACTTTTTAGTCACCTTTGCTGTGGCAGCTATGGACTCTACATTGGCTTTATGGTCTAAGCAGCAATTAAGTTGGGGTCCTCAACAAGCTAGTTATCTTTTTGCCTTCATGGGGATTGTCAGCACAATCATTCAAGGAGGACTAATCGGATTCCTCAAGAAACAATTGGGTGAAATCAAGTTACTTATCTTAGGAATATTAGGATTAGGTTTAGGATTACTGTTAATTGGATTCTCGCAAAGCTTAATTTTATTATTAGTCGCCGCCACACTTGTGGCATGGGGAATTAGTGTTAGTCAACCAATATTGAACAGCTTGATTTCCCAGATGACAAATCCAGAAGAACAAGGACAAATATTAGGAATTGCCAGTTCTTGCTCTGCATTGGCACGCATTGCTGGGCCAACATGGGCAGGGGTTAGTTTTATGAAATTTGGGAGTTCTGCTCCTTTTTTGAGTGGATTTTTAGTAATGCTAGTAGCCTTAACTTTTAGTTTACGAGTAACTAAAAGTGCATCTGAGCCAAAAACAGAACGTATCGCCTGACAATCTTGATTTCAAAGTTTAACAATTTTTTGAAACAGCCTTGTATTAACGTGAGTTCGATGAACCTCTCCCTCCCAGCCTCCCTCTCCCACGGGGAAAGGGAGGAGCAACGAGAAATTAGGGTTTTGGCTCCCCTCTCCGTGTCGGAGAGGGGTTGGGGGAGAGGTCAAAAAAGGGCTTGTCGAACTCACGTTGTCTTAAAAATTTTTTAATCTAAAATCTAAAATCTAAAATCTAAAATTACTATGACTGGTCGCCGAGTATTATTTTTAGGCATCTTTGTCAGCATCCTCCTCACCTACGGAATTTGGATCGGTGGGAGCATTCCTGCAAGCATCATCAAACTTCCTGACCAAGGATTAAACTGGTACTATTGGAAGCTTCCCCAACCAACCTTTTGGAGTCGAGCAACGGCTTGGGGTATGTACTTTGGGCATCAGTTTAGCATCTGGGCGTGTATCTTGTGGGCGCAGCGATCGCAGTTGAAATACAAATCAGCGTTGCACCCGATAAATTACCTCATGCTTGCCATTAATGGTGTATTTATCGCTTTACACTTTCTCCAAACATATATTTGGTACGATGCTCTAGCTCAAGATACTTCAATTTGGGCTTCTCAAGGTGCAGTTGTACTCTTACTAGTCTTCGTACTGATTTTAGAAACACCTCGACGCGGTTTATTTTTTGGCAATTCTGTTCCCTTCCATCAACAATTTTTGCAAATTATCAAACTGTACCACGGCTATTTTTTCTCCTTCGCCGCTATTTATACCTTCTGGTATCACCCAATGGAAGCGACCTTGGGGCACTTGATTGGTTTTCTCTATATGTTCTTGCTTCTGCTCCAATCTTCCTTGATTTTTAACCGCACCCATGTAAACCGTTGGTGGACATTTACTTTGGAGGCTTCAGTTATTTTACATAGTGTAATCGTGTCATTAATACTAGGACAAACCAAGTGGCCCACATTTCTCTTTGGTTTTTTTGGCATTCTGGTACTTACTCAACTTCACGGTTTACCTGTGGGTATTTGGACTAAACGTACTATCTACGGAGCCTTTTTAGTGAGTGTCCTGGCCGTTTATGCACTGACTGAACGCGGCTTGGGCAGAATTTACGAAGTAACCTATATTCCTCTGATTGAGTTTGGATTAGTTGGTGCAATTTACTTAATTTTCCTACTCATCTTATGGACAATTTCTCGTTTACCAGTCAAGACGTAAGTAATATGATTAGGACTTATGCACACTCTACGATTCTTGGCTTCTTGGCGTCTTCTCTACGAGATGCTACCCGTTCGCCCTTGGCGTCTCGTAGAGAAGGCGGTTCGATAAATTAAGCTTTTTGGCAATTTTTGCGTAAGTCCTAATGATGTCCGGGCAATTAAGCATAAGGAACTTGCAGTTAAAAAAAATATCCCATTGTAGAGGCGCAAGGCCTTGCGCCTCTACAAATATGCAAATAATTTGGGATAATTTATTTTCTGCAAGTCCCTAATACCCCCAAGCCCACCCCGCCAAAGCTGCGCTTTAGCTCATAATTCCTCTTTTCTCTGTGTTCTCTGCGCCTAATAAGGTTCATTGAAGGAGGCAAAAGGCAGGGAGCTTTCTAGCAAGGGGGATAATAAATCCAATTTGGACAAAAGGTACGAACCGACGCTCTAGTTTTGGTCAGCAGCATAAAGTTAGACAACTGCTAAATTATTCAAGCTGCCTTTATAGCCACTAATTTCAATCACAGCATCCGTGAGGGCAGAGAATCCATTAGTGTTATCATTGAGTGCCAGAAAAGTCTGCCCCTTATTGCCTGTACCAAGGGTAAAAGTTGCCGCACTTTTAGCTACAAAAGCAGTTGCAGTCAATATCTGTTGTACATCAAAAAGATTTAGACTCGCTACTTTGCCAAGTTGAACTAAATTAGCAGCGCTAACTGCATACAGCCCATCAATTTTATCTTGAGAAATATTCAAGTCAGTTATTTTATCAAAGCTAGATAGCAGCGAATCACTCAGACTGTTAAACACAAATTTATCAGCGCCACAACCACCTGTGAGAATATCACGCCCAGCACCACCATTGAGGATGTCATTACCATTACCACCAACTAGTTTGTCATTTCCGGCTAATCCAAAGAGTTGATCGTTGCCGTTTTTGCCGGAAATTTGATCGTTACCAGCCCCACCACTGAGTTCATCTGCACCGTTACCACCGTTTAAGGTAATGTTTGGCACATTTCCGTCTTTAGTGGTTTTGCTAATTAATTGACCATTGGTATCATACAGATAAGTAGCAACTGCATTAGTAATGCCATCACTGTTGTTGTCAATATCTGCGGAAATTAGTTTGCCATTGCGATCGTAGTTGAAAGTGGTAATCTCATCAGGAATGCCATCATTATTTTTGTCAGCTACCTGTGCAGCGAGTTTGCCGTTAGCGTCGTAACTATAAACGGTGACTTCATCAAATATGCCATCATCATTATTGTCAATTTTTTGTGATGTCAGCTTGCCGTTAAAATCGTAGCTGTAGATGCCAACTGCATCAATTACACCATCATTGTTGAAGTCATAGCTAGCGGATGCGCGTTCATAAGTAGAGGTTTCGACAAAATCAGGTTTGCCGTTGCCGTAGCCCAAGTATGTCCTGTTGCCCTTGGCATCATAAATAGAGATTTCGACGTATTCCGGTATGCCGTCTGCTTGGTAGTCACGGCTAAAGTATGTCTGGTTGCCCTTGGCATCATAAGTAGAGGTTTGGACATAATCAACTTTGCCGTCTGCTTGGTAGTCTGCCCTCAAGGATGTAAACTTGCCATTAGCATCATAAGTATAGGTTTCGACATAATCAACTTTGCCGTCTCCGTTGTCGTCACGGCTCTCGGATGTCTGGTTGCCCTTGGCATCATAAGTAAGGGTTTTGACAGAATCCGGTATGCCGTCGTCGTTAGTATCATAACTTATGGATGTAAACTTGCCGTTGTCATCATAAGTAGAGGTTTCGACATAATCCATGAAGTCGTTGCCGTCACGGCTATGGGATGTTTGGTTGCCCTTGGCATCATAAGTAAAGGTTTCGACATAATCCGGTATGCCGTCGCGGTTGTAGTCACGGCTATCGGATGTCAGGTTGCCTTTGGCATCATAAGTAAGGGTTTTGACAGAATCCGGTACGCCGTCGCCGTTGTTGTCATAGCTAGTAGATGTCAACTTGCCGTTGGCATCATAAGTAGAGGTTTCGATATAACCCGGTATGCCGTCACCGTTGATGTCAGAGCTATAAGATGTCTGGTTGCCCCTGGCATCATAAGTAAAGGTTTCGACAGAATCCGGTATGCCGTCGGCCTTGTTGTCATAGCTCACTGATGTCTTGTTGCCCCTGGCATCATAAGTATAGCTGTAGACAGAATCAACTTTGCCGTCGCCGTTGTCGTCAGAGTTCTGGGATGTCAGGTTGCCGTTGGCATCATAAGTAGAGGTGGAGGCATAATCCAGTATGCCGTCGCCGTTGTCGTCATGGCTAGTAGATGTCAACTTGCCGTTGGCATCATAAGTATAGGTTTTGACATAACTCGGTAAGCTGGGGTCGGCATCTTTGACATCACGGCTCTCGAATGTCAGGTTGCCCCTGGCATCATAAGTATAGGTTTCGACATTATCCGGTATGCCGTCGCCGTTGTAGTCAGAGCTCACTGATGTCTGGTTGCCTTTGGCATCATAAGTAAAGGTTTTGACATAATTAGTGCCGTTGACGTTGTTGCCATAGTTTGTGGATGTCCGAGCATAGCGGTAGGTAATAACTGAGTCTACTATCCCATCACCGTTGTTGTCTGTCCTCTCAGATATCACTTTGCCATCGATATCGTAAGTGTAAGTTGTGGTTGAGGTCATAAATTGGTCTTGTGTTCCTTATCTGTTTGATTCCAGTTGTGTACTGCTAAGTATTTTCTTGCAATTCCTATGTTCTGCAAAATCTTTTTATACTTACTTATTGTAGATAGTTAAATGTCTTTTTGCTACATCAGCTATGAAAATAACAATAAGTTTTGAGTCAATCTTTTTAATCACATTAACGCCGTGTGCAACTTTCTCTCAAATCTAACCCCCAACCCCTTCCTTACTAGCCTTAGGGAGCAAGAATCAAAGCCTAAAATATTTACAGTCATTGTGAGCGATCGCAATGACATTAGACTTCTTGGCATTTGTCGGGGTAAAGGGGAAGGTGGGGCCCCTGAAGGGGATAAGGGGCAGGGGAAAAGGGTAAAAAAAGTCAAAATCCTTTCCCTTTAACCTCTTCCCTTTTCCCTAAGAGTGCAAAAATATATTTTTGCAAGAGACTCCATGAGCTGCGCTCACAAGGAACAATGAAAATAATCTGGGAATGATTTTGCGTTGTTTCAGCCTCTATTTTTAAGGCAGGTCTATTGTGTAATTAATTCTGTCTGACTACTTAATTTAGATGCGATCGCCCTATAGCAAAATTTTTATTATGATACGGCGTTGCTGATTAGATGTATGAATCTTGGTTTAGAGACATTGCATTGCAACGTCTCTACAAGGGTTTTGAAATCACGCAAAATCATTTTTATACCTGAATTCAGCAACGCCTATGATACAATATCAACTCTAAACTAACATTAAAAAATTCACAATTTTACTCACCACTACTAAGAATTTTTTGCTGTTGATAACGTTGTTTAAACTGCTGTTGCTGTATTTTATGATCCACAATTGGGTCAGGATAACCAACAGCATGACGTTCTAAAGGTGGAATTTTTCCAGTAACTAAATATTCTGTATCTACAGACCGCAATTCTGATACCCATTGCCGAATATATTCCCCTTCTGGATCGAATTTTTGTGTTTGACTAGCTGGGTTAAAAATCCGTACAGGTTTAGGGTCCATGCCGCTAGAAGCACTCCATTGCCAACCGCCATTATTTGCAGATAAATCACCATCAATCAGGTGCTGCATAAAGTATTTTTCTCCCAATTGGGGATTAATTAGCAAATCTTTAGTAAGGAAACTGGCAACAATCATTCGACAACGGTTGTGCATCCAGCCACTTTCATTCATCTGGCGCATTGCTGCATCCACAATGGGGTAGCCTGTTCTCCCCTCACACCAAGCTTGGAAATGTTCTTCGTTAGTTTCCCAAGGAAAGTTCTTAAAGCTATCGCGGAAAGCACCATCAGCTAATTCCGGGAAGTTATACATTGCGTGTTGATAAAACTCCCGCCAAGCTAATTCCTGTTGCCATGTGCGGATATTAACTGCTGTTTCCTCACTGCGGCTATTTTCTAGTGCTTCTACCGTGGCTTGCCAAACGGTGCGAATGCCAATTACGCCAAATTTTAAAGCTGCACTCAATTGTGATGTACCGTCCACTGCTGGGAAATTTCGCTGTTCTTGATATTCAGTAATGGCTTTATTAGTAAATTCTTCTAATCGTTCTTGTGCCGCCGCTTCTCCTGGTGAAATAATTAATTGTTCATCCCAGATGAATCCTAAATCTTTTGCTGAAGGTAGTGCGATCGCTCCTGCAAGTTTGGCAATTTCCTGTTCAGCTTCCGTTAATCCCTCAACATTTTGCAGTGTTTCTACTGGTTGAGCCTTCGGTTTAGCAATCCAATTTTTCCAGAAGGGTGTGTAAACCGTGTAAGGACTGTTACTACCCGTGCGTAACTCCTCTGGAGAGTTGAGGATTTGATCCCAGTTTTGGTTAAGAAACTCAATACTTTTTTCTTTGAGGGCATTTATAATGGTGCGATCGCGTTCTTGCGAATAAGGTTCTACATCCCAATTCCAAAAAACAGCTTTGGCATTTATTGCCTCGGCTAAAGCTGGTATTGCTTGTACAGGATCGGCGTGGAGTATTAACAGCTGGCTACCAACTTGAGCATATCGCTCTTGGAGTTTCTGCAAACAACCAATCATATAAGTTATTTTCACAGGAGCAACATCATCCCGTTCCAGAAGATTCGGATCGAGGCAAAACACGCCCACTACCTTCGGACTCCGCCGTTTTGCCGCAGCCAGTCCCGTATTATCAGAAATGCGTAAATCGCGCCGATGCCAAAACAGAATTAAGTCAGACATTCCATGCTGGATATAGTTCACCCGTACTAGCTTAGATGCTAGTGGTACCAATAAGCATCATTCTGGCGATAAATTTATTCTTTTAATGGGCATTGGGCGTTAGGAGTGCTGTTAGCGGTAGCGGGGCGTTTAGCCCGTGCTGAGTGCTGAGTTAGGAGTTAGGAGTTAATATCTGATTCGTAAGGCTACTCAGACCTCGTAACGATCTGAGTTTCAGCGAATAAGTGCTTTATTGACTAAAATTCCTGAAACCCTTACAAGACAAGTACTTTACTTGAATTTACAAATTAGCTCTAAGAGTTAAGAGTTAGGAGTTTTGTTTATCTCCTTGTCCCCTTGTCCCCTCATCTCCCTCATCTCCCTCATCTCCCCTGCTCCCTGCTCCCCTGCGCCCATTCCCCTATCCCCGGTTTGTCAATCGGGAATAGTGGCTTTTCATCTTAAAATTGAGTATACTCTTCTTAACAGTTAATTAGTCTTTTTGTCATGGCTAACCTACTACTTGACGACGGTACGATTGAAAGCGATTTAGACGAAATAGCCCGCGAACTTGCGCCTCTTGGCATTCAACTCAAACACTACGACCCAGGAACATCGCTACTCTTCCCTAATCTGCTAGACCAGGACGTATTAACTGAGGCTGAGAAACGTTATTGCGTAGAACTCCATAACAGCGTTTTTGAATTTCTTCAGCAAGAAAATGGCGCTCTTTGGTGTGACTTACTAAATGTGCATCCAGGTTCGTTCAATCTTCACAATCTGATCGCAACCTACGGTCGTTACCATACTCATCCTGCGCCTGAACCCGTCTATGTGTTGGCAGGAGAAATGATTTATGGCTTTGTGCGAGCTGATGGCAGCCAGGTACAGCTTTTAGTTCAGGCACAAGACTATCTTTATATCCCCGTCGGCGTTGAGCATTGGTGCAGCCCAACTGCATCGTTGAATTTCAAAGGGATACGCTATTTTGCAATTGCAGAAGGTTGGGTTCCCAATTATACAGGGACTCAAGTGAGTGATTCGATTCAAAAGCCGCGTTAAAGCTCATTTATACACGTCCTTTGACCCACCTCACGAAATCGCGTTGCTCCCCCCTAAGCCTTGTGAAATGCGCTGTCTTTGAGTATATCCTGTAGTCTTTAAAGCAACAGTCTCGATTCGACTGTAAAGGAACTGGGGCAAAAGCCGAAGGAAATAGGCAGCTCCCAGGGTCAAAAGTGTACGGCGTGGTTCTTTAGAGAGAATACGCCAGTTGGTTGCTAATGCTCGATTCACCAACTTCACAGCCATTGCACCATCTTGCAGGCTGACTGCTCTACGCGCTAAGTACCGCAACTGGTAAGCTCTAGCCAGTGTTTCCCATTGATTAACTATTTCTGGAGCGTATAAACGTGCCCTAGAGATTGCCAATTCCCAAGAATCTAACTGCTTAAGCAAGTTTGCTGATAGTCCCCCTGAATTTACCCTATATAAGGTCAAAGCTTCAGGAATGCCCTCTATTTCCAGATCGCTCTTAACAGACATCCGAAACCAACATTCAACATCTGTTGAGTCACCATTAGTATGACGCGATCGCTCATCGAAATAAAAATTTTCAACTGTACCGTAAAGATTGTCTTGGAATTCAATAGCTTCAAAAACTTCTCTTCTAATTACTGCTACCGAACCATTGCTGACTGGATTGCGGCAAAGGATAATCGCTGGAGTTATTCCCTGCATCTGAGGCATTTGATAAATACCTAAAGGGTTGCCATTATCATCAATAAAAGCAGAGCGACTAAAGCTTACCCCGACATTAGGCGAATTATCTAAATGCTTAACGTGTTTTTCTAATTTTTCTGGCAACCATAAGTCATCAGCATCTAAAAGAGTTAAATATTCTCCCTGTGCATGGCGAATACCAGTGTTTCTTGCCCCAGGTAGACCCCGATTCTTTTGACGAATAATTTTAATTCTAGGGTCTGTAAATTGCTGACAAATTTCTATACTCTTATCAGGAGTACCATCATCAATAATTAAAATCTCGAAGTTTTCGTAAGTTTGTTCAAGAGCTGATTGCAGTGTAGCAGCTATATATTTTTCTGCTTTGTAAACCGGAATAATGATAGAAACTTTCTTCATTGTTGACTATTCCCATGTATTTGATTTAATTAATATCTAATTAAATTTACTATGCATTATGCCAGAAATTTAATGATGCTTTAGGTATAGAAAGTTTTTAATCATTTGTAAAAAAGTTCTTAATTATTTCTAGATATCTTCTTGAAGAATACGGCGTTTTTGGTTAGCCCCTACTATATTATTTGAAACCAGAGCTTCAAATTTATTGTAAACATTTTGAGGTAAGAGTAAAAGTAAATAAGCAGCTACCAGTGTCAAAAGTGTACTTCTGGGATTTTCAAGAAGAATATGCCAGTCAGCTATTAAAGCTCGATTAATTAATTTTACAGCCATTGAACCTTCTCGTAGTCTTACGGCATTACGAGCTAAATACTGCAACTGGTAAGCTCTAGCTAGTGTTGCCCCTTGAGTAAATATTTCTGGAGCGTAGGAGCGTGTCTTTTCAATTAGCTTTTCCCAAAAATCTAACTGCTTGAGCATATTTGCTGAAAGCCCTTTTGAATTAACCCGATACAAGGTTAAGGGTTCTGAAATGCCCTCTATTTGCCAATTGCTTTTAATGGAAATCCGAATCCAAAATTCGTTATCTTCTGATTGGAGTAAGCGTTCATCAAAATAACAATCTTCATTAGTACCGTAAAGATTATCTTGGAATTTAATCGCTTCCAGAACTTCTCTGCGCATTACCGCAGCCGAGCCATTACCAACCGGATTGCAACTGAGTAAATAGGATGGCGTGATTTCTTTAAGCTTGGGCATCTGATACGTACCTAAAGCTTGTCCAGCTTCATCAATAAAAGCAGAACGACTGAAGCTAACACCGACTGCTGGTGAATTTTCTAAGTGAGCAATCTGTTTTTCTAACTTTTCTGGCAACCAAAGGTCATCTCCATCTAAAAAAGCTAAATATTCTCCTTGAGCATGGCGAATACCAGTATTCCTAGCTCCAGATACTCCTCGATTTGCCTGGCGAATAATTTTAATTCTGGGGTCAGTAAATTGTTGACAGATATTTATACTCCTGTCCAAAGAAGCATCATCGATAATTAGAAGCTCGAAATTTGTATAGGTTTGCTCAAGAACGGATTGTACAGTAGCAGCTATATATTTCTCGACACCATAAACCGGAATAATTACAGAAACTTTTTTCATTTTCCAGACCGACTTTAGTTTCAGTTTGCTCTCAGGTTTTACTGGTAGTACAGTAATCTTTGATATGGCAATGGGAATACTATCTGATGGATACGATCGCACCTTCTAGTGATAGCATCTAAAAAAGTGAGATATTTATCCACCTGGCTATCCGTCTAGTTATAGGACGAATCTCACCTCCTCATTTTTCACCGGATAGTGTAAAATATTCCTTCTAGTATTCGTTATTTAAAGCAAATACCGTATTTAATAATACATTTTATCCTACGTGTAGATAGTCCGATTGAAATTCTTAGCAAGCGATCGCTCCACCATTATCCAGAATAAGGCTGAGTAACTATCCCATTGAGTTACCAAGTGGCAAATACTACAACTTACCTCAACCGATTCTTTTTTCATCAATATTTAATTTTTGAACATGAGTAACGCGAATTTTACTAATAATCTGGAGCAAGTATGCAGAAATATTTTCTACAAGTATTTTTTTCAAAAACAATTTAATAACTAGCTTTTGAGTTTCCTTTTCCAGGAGAATTTTTGGATATAGCTGAATTGCCTTCCCCAATTTTTTACTTGCTTTTTCAACTCCTTCATCACCTGTAATTCTTGTTAAGCAGAGCCTACAAGAATATCGGTAAACATAAGCTAAACTATGATTTTTCAAGATTTGAATTTCTGGCGCTCCTGATTGAAAAGCTCGCTCCAATACTTTGAACTGACAGTCTTCCATAAATTCAACTTTAGATGACATTGAATTTGAAGATTGGCGATAAAAAATCTGCGGTTTGCTAACTACAACAAACGACCATGTTGCAGCTAAACGTAGCCAATAATCCCAATCTGCTGCTCCTGATACTGAAGGTTCAAACTCTCCTACAGATTCAATCGCTTGCTTACGGATTAATGGATTTGAACCACTAGCAATAAAGTTCCAGGTTAATAAATTTGCCAAAACCTTACCTTGGAAAAAGATCGGCTGATCCAGATGGCAATTTCCAGTTTGTTCATCCATAAAATAAGTCCAGCTATAAGCAACACCTGCCTCTGGATTTTTCTGCAAAGCTTCTAACTGAAGTTCTAGCTTATCAGCTGTCCATAAATCGTCAGCATCAAGAAAGGCTATAAAATCTCCCTTGGCATGAGAGATACCACGGTTACGAGCTACTGATAAACCTCCATTCTCATAGGAAAAGACTTTTATACGACTATCTTTCAACTCATCCAGTAGTGTAAGAGTTTTGTCTGTTGAACCATCATTGATCACAATTATTTCAAAATCAGAAAAAGTTTGTTGTTGTACTGAGACAATTGTATCGATAATTGTGCGCTCACAATTATAAGCGGGAATAATGACAGATATAGTTGGCATATTATTTCAATAAGTTGCTAAATTTTACTAGCGAATTAGTATCAAAAGGTTGCTTTCTAATAACAGTTTCTATTGCAGCCTTGGAACCGCAACAGACCTAGCCAAAGAAAAAGGTCGAGTCAAGTACTTAGCAATTCGAGGAGAAAGGACTTGCATTACCAGCCATTTCATTAAATAACGCTGAGTTACTCTTTCTCGCAAAATCTGAGGATATAAAGAAAGCGTCTTCCACAATTTACGACCAGCTTGGTTGACCTGTTCTCTATTAGTCACATTAGCCAGTTCCATACCCGTTAAATATTGATAGATATTTGCTAGGCTTTGATTTTTAAGATTTTGTAACTCTGGCGGTGCTGCTTGAAAGCCTCTCTCCAAGACAATAAGCAAATATTTCTCCATTTTCTCAACTTTAGTTGACATAGATTTTGAAGAGTGACGATAGAGAATTTGAGGTTTGGGAACTACTGCAAAATCCCAGTGCTGTGCTACACGAAACCAATAATCCCAATCTTCCACGGAAGAAAGTGTTGGGTCGAATTCTCCAGCAGATTCAATTGCTTGTTTACGAATTAAAGGATTGGAACCATTGGAAATAAAGTTACTGAGTAATAATTTGTCATACACATTACCTTCATAGACTACATTATGACCAGGGTGAAAAATCTCTGCTGTTTCACTCATGTTCAAAGTCCAGCTATAAGCAAGTCCTGCCTCTGGATGTTTTTGCAATGCTGCTAGTTGTAGATCTAATTTATCAGGTGTCCATAAGTCATCGGCATCGAGAAATGCAATAAACTCTCCAGTGGCATGAGAAATCCCACGATTACGAGCTACTGATAGACCAGCATTGCTGTATGAAAAAATATTGAGACGAGAATCTTCAACAGTCTTCAATAGTTCTAAAGTCCGATCGGTTGAGCCATCATTAATAACAATTAGCTCAAAATCAGAAAAGGTTTGTTGAAGAACGGATTTTATCGTTTCTAAAATAGTGCGTTCAGCATTGTAAGCGGGAATAATAACAGATATAGTTGTCACGTCGCTTCGCTCCGAATTAAAAATTAATGAGCCCCAGAAATAAATTTAGTTGCTCTGTATCCTTTTCGTTTTCGGTCATAGAGTTTAACCTGATGGAAAATAAAAGGATTTTTGTAATTCCTAGTGTAAGGAGAGCATAAACTAGTTAGTTTGGGAATAGTTCCAAGAGTTCTTGTGCAGCCACCTGAATTTGTGAAGGTTCTTTGACAAATCTGCAAAAGGGAATTGAGTAAGTCCAAGCTTGATAAAATGCCTCATTTTTATGGTAAGCATTAGGTAGAAAGACATGAGGAATACCCATAAGAATGCAGAGAATATGTCCGTGCAAGCGGTTTGTAATAATTAGACGATGCTGCTTGAATTGATACATTCCATGATGCATATAACTTAAGGATTTAAGATGCATTGAGGAGTTATATAAGCTATTGAATCCAAAGGAATAATGATGGAAGTATTTCCAGAGATGTCGATATATCCACTCACTAGGAATCACTGTGCCTTTTTGCAAGCCTTCCCGAATTCGCTCCATGCGTTCAGTTGTGTCATATTTGAAAGAAGCCCAATCTTCTACAACTAAATTAGGGATGTTAATAGAAGTATGAGAATTAGTTAAATTTAACTCTTTGTCATTTCTATAGTGATACAAAATAGAGTTGCTGTGGTTATCTCTCGATAATAGGCCAGGTAAGTTGACCATTTGAAAAGCCATATCGGGTGCTTTAATTACCTGACAGTTGTAAAAATATTTTAGAGCAAGTTCATAGCTGTATTCGTCACGGACAAATAAAGTCAAATTAGGATGTGAGTTGAATACATTTGCTGCTTCCATTAAATTGGTTTGTTCAACAAAATAAATACTTTGTGGTAGGATGATTATTGGTCGATCCCGGTATTTGGAAATAATCTGTTCACGAAATTTTTGATGAGCAGTCCAAAGATCGCCTAAATTCCCTCCTCCTTGCAGGAAAATAGGAGATTTTCCAATTCTTTCTTCCATTACTTTGTTAGAAAAGTTATTAGGACTGGCAGTATATTTAATTTTTGTTTTTTGTACATTTATTAAATAAAGTACAGTACCTAACCCAATAAGATGATCGCCAATATTAGGATAGTCAGGATAGTCTAGTAATGCACACTCTTGAAATGTCTCTAATTTTCCTAGTGATTTATGCAGAAGTTCTTTCAACTGTTCCGGTTGGTGGTTAGCCATTAATTTTAGTTCCTCGTTGTTATTCGTTATTTCTCAATGAATGAGTGTAGCTAGAAGCTATTTCTATAAAAAGCCAAATTTTTATTTAGCTTTAATTAAATCCTAAAAGCTATTTAATTCTTATTTTGCAATTGATAAAGATTGAGTTTTAGATAAAATATATTTACTAGCCCAAATACTGTAAAGAGGTAACGCTAATAGATGAGTCATTAGCACCGCAACAGCTACCCAAAAAATTCCCCATTTCACAGCTACTAGTAATGAAATTGTAAAAATAGTAGTAAAAATTAGGTTCCAATAAAGATTAATGTGACTTTTATCTACAGAGTTAAGTAACATAGAAGCGCCATCAGCAAATGGGCGTGGTAACGCTGACAAACAGATAACTATCAATATTGGAATTGCTGTTACCCATTTTTGCCCAAAAACAATTGGGACATAAAATGGAGCTAGACTTGACTGTAGCAAAACTAATGGAAATACAATTAAGGCAAATGTTTTGAGGCTACTAAAATAACGTTCTTGAAACTCTTTAAAGTTTCCCCTAGCGGCACAAAGATGGGGGTATAAAGACCAAGTCATTGTATTTATGACATTCATGCTGATTCCTAACCCAGCATTGAAAGCGAAATAGTAAATTCCTAGCGCTTGGACTCCTAAAAAACGTCCAATAATTAAGTAATCAAGATTAGCTCTTAGCTTATTTAGTAACTCAACGCCAAGAATATTTCTAGCATAACTAACGACTTCCTGCCACTTATTAAAACTAAACGACATGGTAGGACGCCAAGGATGATTCATCAGATTGATAACAATCCATACTGGAGTCGTAATAACAATAGGTATAACAACAGCCCACATTCCCATCCCTAATAGAGCTAAAGCTATAGTGAGAATATTAATTAAGATTGACTGCGTGGCATTGCATAATGCTGTAATTTTCAGGCGGTTCTCTCGCTGGATTAAGGCAGATTGAACTGCAAAGATTGGCAGCATTAAGTAGACTAATGCCATAATGCAGATAGGTAAGATAACTTGGTTATTACTATAAAACAAAGCAACTGGTAAAGCAGCAAGACACTGAAGAATAAACATTACTCCACATAGTATCCAATTAAGCCAGTAAGATGTCTGACAAATAATTTTTAGATCCTGCTCTGATGCCTGAACAATCTTAGAGCCAATTCCCGCTCTTAAGGTAAAAACAGTTGCAAATTCATTGGTAGTCAAAACGATTGCAATCAATCCATAATCATAGGGATTTAACAGTTGAGATAAAGTAACTGTTGTTCCCAATCGGAACACACGATTCACTAACTCTGCTCCCCCCATCCAACCAATATTACGCAAATATTGACTAGATACTTTTTGCCTTAGCTTTTTGATTAACATGAGGGCATCCTTAAGAGACAAATAGATATTTTTTATCAAGTTAAAATTTAAATATAAGCAGCTTCAGGCTTTTTATGAAGAGAAGGTTTAGGAGGCTGTACTTCTTCTTTAAATGCAATTCCCATGATGATTAAACCGGGATAGTATAAATAACCTAAAGCCTCTTGGCTATCATTAAATGTAAAAAGTAATAGAGTAACAAGAAAATACAATGCTCCCCTGGCAGTTGTGCTTTTCTGTGCTTTAATCAGCAAAACTATAAAACTCAATAAAATTGGTACTAAAAAAGCAATGAAGCCAACTATCCCTTTAACAAACAAGAGACCAAACCAAGTATGGTGAGAGCCGATAGGCATTTCTGCTAAAACTTTAGGGCCTGGTGCTTCTCGAAAACCATGACCCCATATAGGAGCTTCTTTCCATTTCTCTAAGGCAATTACACCTAAAGCTTCATGCACTCGTGAAGAGTCCGGTCTAGCATTATAAAATGCTTCTTTAGTATCCTTAATAGCACTCACAACTGCCGTGCTAAAAATACCTGCTAAAAAGCTAACAAATCCGAGCGCAATTTGCGTAGTAGGTTTAGTAATTTTTGTCAGCAATAAAACTAATATGAAAACTATTGGTAAAGCTATAAAAGATAAGCGAGAAACAGATACTATACTCATAGCTAAAGAGCTGACCATACCAATCCAGCGCCACTTCTTGTTAGGTTCTTCAAGAGCAAGGAAAAAGTAGATGTTTCCAATAAGACCTAGCGCAGGTGCCCAAGGTGCGAATAGAAATAGACGGACATTATTCGTACCGTAATCACTACCATAGAGATTTACATTGTAAAAAAGCTCACCATTCTGTATTAATCTTTCAATTGGAGAAGAATATAGGTGTGCAGGCAACTGTAATATCCAAGCTAGATAAAAAAGGGGAATTAAAATCAAACTTTGAAGGCATAAGATACAGACGGCTCTATAGATTAGTTGTGGTCGAATATTGAGACAGCCGCTTAATGGAAATAGTGCTAGCAAAGCCCAATCTGTAAACCAATTGATTAATGACCTAAGAGTTTGATTTGTACCTACATCATAAGTTATACAACCTAAAATTGTAGCGATCGCTATGACCAGAATAGAGACAATCCAAACCCAATGCATCCAATAAACTTTGATTCTTTTGTCAATACTAGTGTGCGCTGTTTGGTTCCAAAGCCGCTTACATAGGTAAAAAAACAGTATCCAAGCTAATACGAAATTTACAGGATATAAAATACCAATAAAATAAAATACATAGGTACTAATTATCCAATACCAAACAAGACTTTCTTCAAAGTTTTGAGGTTTCATTGTTCCATTCTCTTCCTCTCTGTACTCACAGTCTTATCAGATATTAAATTTTTGCGTTCGCGCCACCAAAGTAACACCAGCCCAAGGGATACGAAAAGGGAGCCTAAAGTTGAACCGAGTAAAACCAATTTATCTTTTGGTGAAGACGGGTTCTCAGGTAATGTAGGCTGTATCACAAGTTGAATCAGTGGATAAGAGCCAAAGGTATTCGACTTGCCAATATCTAGTCTGGTCAAATTGGAGGAAAAGACCGCTTCCGCAATTTGCACATTTCGTTTCAGCGAATCCAAGGTGGTCTCCAGCTGTGTTAAACGCTTGAGCCTACTCTCAAGCTGGTTAATCTGTTGTTCTATTGCTTGAGCTTGGGCGGTAAATCCCTTTTGGTTTGCCTGAACTATAACTAGTTCTTGGGAAAGAGCGTCTCGAGGAACGCTGTTACCAGAGTTATTGCTACTAAGACTTAACTGCTTTAGAACTGCCAAAGTGAATTTTCGCCCTAAAAGAGACTGACCTCGAACTAGCAGGGCCTCTTGAGCAGCGTCTCTTTTCGCTTGCTCTGCAATTAATGTTGGATGGTTAGGCAAAAATTTGGATTCTAAAACAACCACAGAAGCGCTAGCATCACTATAATTTTTTAAGTTCTGTTGAAATATCTGGTCTGTTTGAAGGGTAAAAGCATCTGTAGCTTGTCCAGCAGATAGTTTTAAATTATCCGATAATTGTGCCAGACGAGTACTAGCCTGTTGCTGTTGACCGATTATCTCAGATCGTTGTCTACGTAGCTCTTCAATATTGGTTGTAAGATTCTTAATTTGATCTTCAGAGTTCAAACCTGAACGTGCTTTGTAATCGGCAAGGCGCTTATGAGCAATTTCTAATTTTTTTTGCGAAGAAATTAGGGATGTTTGGTAACCTATATCTCTTTGAACAGCTTCTTGATTTCGTAGTATGTTGAGTCTTGCTTGCAAGGCTTTGTAAAAAGCTAAAGATTTATTTTTAGCTTCTTGGGGACTCGCACCTTGGAAGTCAATGCTCATCATGGAAGTATTAATTATTAGCTTGAGCCGAGGTTTGCCAAACTCTTCTAAAGACATATTAAGTTGATCCGCTGCCGCTTTTAATATGGGGTCGCTTTCAGCAATAAATTTATAAATTTCTCTTGGATCTTGAGAAGAAAGAGCAGCGTATGGAGACACATTTTCATAATTAGCATTGCCAATGCCTGGTAAATTAATATTGGCATTTGACCATGCTCCTGGCAGATTAATAGCTGAAGAACTAGTGTAGGTCGGTGGTGTAAGCTTTAAATAGAGGATAGTTGAAGTCCAAAATGCTATGTTGGTAGCTAAACCTAGAAGTAAGTAACGCTGCCAACATCCTTGTTTCGTTACTAATTTTCTCAAACTGCTAGGGTAACCCGCAGAGATTTCTGTATGATTGGCCATTAAAAATCCTTTAAAGTCGGGAACTGGCTGCGGAATTACAAAATCTAGGTGGGGTTTTGCGATTCGCCTAAGTAAACTTACAGGATCGTACTACATGGTTGCTTAAAAATTTATTAATAATTCTTATTAAAGTTTCCTTCTTAAACAGCAATGACAAAACTGCCTGATGGTCAATATTGTCTCAATGCAGACAGCATCCTCCAAGGTTCAATAAAATTATCCACCCAGATATCCACCTAGCTGTACCTGATTTACTTTACTTTAATTTACTTTTTGTAAAGTAAATTAAAGTAAATACTTGCAAATCTCATGAAAATAGCAATGAGCGATCGCCGTTTCTGGAGGCTATTAGGGAAAACAACTTGTATTGCTATACTTGCACTGGTTATTGTCGTCAAATTTACACCCCTTAAATCTAGTTGGAGTACTAGATCAGGCTATCACTGGACTAATGTCTCTATCGGAGGAGGTGGTTATGTTACAGGCATTTATTTGCATCCACGAGAGCGAAATTTAGCCTACATCAGAACTGATATGGGTGGCTTTTATCGTTGGAATTCAAAAAATTACAAATGGATTCCGCTAACAGATATATTTAGCTTGCAACACAGCAATTACTACGGGGGAGAAGGCTTAGCACTTGACCCAAATAACCCAGATATTGTATATATTGCAGCAGGTAAATATACTAGTAGTTGGAGTGGGTTAGGGACAATTTTTAAATCGAGCGATCGCGGTCAAAACTGGAATAAGCTGAAAATAGACTTGCCAATGGGCGGCAATGAAACCAAACGTTGGCTAGGAGAGAGGCTAGCCGTGAATCCCTTTAATTCCAATGTGATTTTATTTGGCTCGCGATTGAATGGGCTATGGAAGTCTTCAGATGGTGGCACAACATGGGGCAAACTTAGCTCCTTTCCCGATAAGTCGGAAGCGAAGATTGGAATTGCAGGTATTGTATTTAGCAAAAATGTGTCTGGACTAGTCTATGCCAATGCCTATGGAGATGGCATATATAAATCCACTGATGCGGGTGTTACCTGGAGCAAAATATCAGGAAGCCCATCACACGTGAATCGAATGGCTCTGGCAAAGGACAAAGTTTTGTATGTAACGCATAGATCAGGTGTCAGCAAATATGCAAACAGTATTTGGAGCGATATCACACCAAGTAACGCGAAAACTACATTTAATGCCATTGCTGTAGATCCAAACAATCCCAATCACCTTTTAATTGTTTATGACCAGTATGTTTCCACAACAAACCATCGTGTAATATTTCAATCTACTGATGGTGGAGCTACATGGCAACAGAAACAGCGTACCTTGAAACCTCAAGTGCCCTGGTGGCCTGAGTGGTATTTTGCCTCCGCAACCTCAGCTATTGAGTTTGACCCAAAAACTCCTGGACGGTTATGGTTAACAGACTGGTATGGAACATGGCGGACAGACAACATCAACGCAGAGTCATCTGTTTGGTCGAACTATGAAAAAGGACATGAGCAGATAGTTAGCTTCGCCCTAGCCTCGCCTCGAAGTGGCTCTAAATTGTTGAGCGGTGTTGCTGATACGGATGGGTTTAACCACAGCAATGGGCTAGATGTCTACCCATCTACACAGTTTGGCGGTAAAAATAGTCCTCGTTTTCAGGATACCTATGGTCTTGCTTATAGCGAAAGCAATCCTTCACGAATGGTACGTGTTGGTGGTAATCGATGGAACAATACTTATACGGGAGCAACTTCGAAAGATGGGGGACTGACATGGAAAAAATTTTCCTCGTTTCCGAAGAACACAATACCGTTGCGTATAGCCATGTCAGCTACAAATCCAAATCTATTTGTCGCCATTATTCATCGAGGACAGGCTATTCGCACAACCAATGGCGGATTTTCTTGGAGCAAAGTATCAGGATTACCCAAAGGACCTAAAGGCCCGTGGTACTGGGGTCAACCATTAGTAGCTGACAAATTAGATGGCAACACTTTTTACTACTACAGCAGTGGCAAGTTATACCGTAGTAAGAATGGAGGTGCATCCTTTAGGATTGTAAACTCATTATTGCCTTCAGAAAGTTGGTCTATGCTCAAAACAGTTCCGGGTGTTAAAGGCGAAGTCTGGCTCAGTCTTAATTCTCACGGACTTTATCGCTCAACAAATGGCGGTGTGAACTTTGCCCAGATTCCGAAAGTGAAGAAAGCTTATTTATTCGCTCTTGGTAAGGCACAGAAGGGAAGCAAAATTCCTGCACTGTATTTGTATGGGGAAATTGCTGGTATGGGCCAAGGAGTATTTCGTTCTCTCGATACAGGAAAAACATGGATGAATATCGCCTTTTTACACCAACCTATGGGCAATGAGCCTAATGTAATGGAGGCTAGCTGGCAGAAATTCGGACTAGTCTTTATTGGCACTAATGGTAGAGGAATATACCGAGGGAGTCCGTAAAAAAATACTATTGTTTACCCAAAAATTAATAATTTTTGTGCCCTATGTTAATTTTTGTAAAAAACATAGTAGTATGATTTTTGCAACGTTATTTAATACAATTGTGTTGTTAATACAAGGTATATTGATATGTAGTATATGTATAGTTAACGCTTATGGAATGACAGCTTAATATCAGCAAAGCTTTTACAGGACTGTAGTATACGGATATAAATTAGTATTTTAGTAACTTTGATTAAGGTGGTAGAAATATTAAGTAGTGATAGCTATTAGCTTGATACCTTTCTTAATTCATCCATCTAGGAAAGGTAATTTTTTAAAACCTCTGCATACTAGTATTTTACTGCTAGTGTTGTGTTTATTAGGACAGCAAGTCTTCAACCTCTTGATAGCACATCTAAATCATGAAGTATATGATCGGGTAACTCATGCTTTACTTGTAAGGCAAGAAGGAGAACGTCTACTCAATGCTGTAATAGATAATCAAGAAAAAAGTTTTCTAGAAAATTCCACTCAGGGACAAATTAATGCTATAAATTATCGTCAGAAGAGGCCCAGCTTCCACAACAGCTTCAAAAACCTGTACAATCTCGTACAAGACAACCCCGATCAAATAAAACAACTTGATAAAATTATATATATATATAACCAGTGGCAAAAAGAGTTGAAGCAAAAAGCGCTTTCTGTTTCTGCCAGCAACTCTGCTCTGACAAAAAGCACTTTATTTGATTCCCTGCACAACGAGATTGGGAAACTCATTCAGCACGAAGAGATGCTTTTGAGGGTTCGCAAAATTCGTGTAAAGTATTTGAATAATATTAGCACTGCGATCAATATTTTCAGCACATTAATCATTTTGTTAGGAGCAATTTTAAATCTCCAGTTGTTGCATTGGCGAGTCAAACTTCCATTAAACAAATTGACCCAAGTTTGTAAACTTTGGCAAGCGGGACAAATGGAAGTGCAACTGTCCCATTCTTCTCTAGATGAGATCGGGCAACTAGCTGGAGTTCTTAACGCGATCGCTGATAAGACTCGTCATCGTCAACAAAGTATTGAGGTGCGTAACCAACAGCTTGAAGACATGATATCTGCACTTTCCCACGACCTACGTATTCCTTTACTTGCCACTCGTAACACTTTAGATTGTATGCTCAAAGGAGCTTTTGGTTCAGTAAATGACACTTGGAAGGAAGTTTTTCAAGAGTACCATGAAGCTAATGAGGATCTGCTTAAGCTTGTGGAACTCCTCTTAGATATCTCCCGTTATGAAGCCCGCAGCGCTTGTTTAATGTGCGATCGCTTGAATTGGGAAAAGATTTTAATTAAAGTAATTGGTCAGATAAAAGCAACATCTACACGTGAGTTAGCCTTCGTTTGTAAAACTTCTCAATTGCTGCCAACTGTCTATGGTGATGAACTAGAAATTCAAAGAGTTTTACAAAACTTACTTGATAACGCTGTGCGGGTAAGTAAACCTAACGGGGAAATTCTGATTCAGATAACGCCTTATGGAGAAGAGCAAGTGCGGGTTTCGGTGTGTGATTACGGTCCAGGAATTGCACCGCAAGCTCAGGAAAAGTTGTTCCACCGCTTTATTCAAGGACGAGGGCATCGTGGAAAAAGTGGGCTTGGTCTGTACTTATGTCGTCAAATTATTGAGGCTCACGGAGGAAACATTGGCGTTGAAAGTTCTCTTGGAAAAGGAAGTACTTTCTGGTTTACTCTCCCAAGTGCCATAAATAAAGTTGATTGCAACGATGAACAGAATATAACCACATGTACCAAGAATGATACTTAATATTGACAAAGAGAAAACTGTGCGGGTTCTATTAGTTGACGATCACGCTTTAATCCGCCGAGGAATGAAAGGGCAATTTAGCCTAGAACCTGGTTTTAGTATAGTTGGAGAGGCATTGGACGGTGGAGAGGCTGTTGAATTAGCTAGCCAACTCCAACCAGATGTAGTTTTAATGGATATTGATCTACCAGTTATGGATGGGATTACAGCCACCCAGCACATAAAAAGTAACTGCTTGACTACTTGTGTTCTAGCCTTAAGTGCCTTCGACGACGATATCCAGGTCATGGGGATGCTTGCAGCTGGTGCTGATGGTTACTGTCTTAAAACCATTGAATGGGAACAGCTCATCGCTGTTATTCAATTGATACTTCAAGGTGGTGCTTATTTAGATCCTCTAATCGCTCAAAAAGTTGCTCGGATGCTTAAGTCAACCGCTGTCGCTCCTAATGCTCCTGTATCTCAGGTAATAGCGCAACCTATTCTCAGTAATCGCGAACGCGAGATTCTTAAACTTATTGCACAAGGGCGCTCAAACCAGCAGATTGCAAACCAACTCTATCTCTCACTTGGAACCGTCAAGTCTTATGTACGTATGATTCTCAACAAACTTAGCGTTGACGATCGCGTTCAAGCAGCAGCTTTAGCCGTACGCCAAGGCTTGATTTAAGCTTAGAGGAATTTATGTAAATAGGCAGATAATTCTGTAAAAGTGGTAGCTAGTGGTGAGATGTTATTCACAAGTTGTTCTGACCACAAAATGTAAGGCTGAAGTAGTTGATGTTGGAATTGCTCAGGTATGGGTAGACACAGCACCAATACATGAGGTTCAAACAAAGTTATCTCTTCAGGCGTGGGAATACAATAATATGGAAAAACTTCTGCATTTTGTTTCAGGCAATGACTGCTGACGCGCTGCACGGTCATGACATTGTTACCAACAACCATAATTCGGTGTCTTGTCATAGTCTTTTCATATGTTTAGACTTATCTGCAAATGGGAAATGCATACTATACGATGGTTTTTGCGATCGTCAGCATTGAATGGACGTAACAATAAGGCCTTGGGTGGATAAGTTGAGCTAAATTATCAGTTAAGAGCGGAAAGTATAGAAATAATAAAGATTTATTTTTCCCAGGCAGGCTCAAGTCATTAACAGATAAAAAGCATAAGCAATTAAATTGCAATCTGACAAGTCCACAGACTGCCATTATTGCCTAACTATAGAAATGACGAGAGAAACAAAACTTCTCACTCGCTACTAGAAATATTTTTACTTAACATATCATCTGTTCAACACCAATTTTACGTGTCAATAATTGTTTGTTATCTTAATTTCTGTAGTTATCAAAATCTCTGATTTTTTTGGTTTTTTATCTGATGTAGTCAGTCAAGCGGCGTTGAAAAAACAAGCTAGGTGAAGAAATGTAAATTCCCCAAACAGCTTATAAATTGGTTATTGTACGAGTTTTAAAAAATTAAACATACGTTTGTTTGATTGTGCCCAACTATCTTATTATGAAATTTAGAATATCTGTACGCTACAGTCAAACGGATAGTTAGCTGGATAATTTTATTCCTCGTTAGGATACTGTATAAAAAATAATTTAAGTAGCCATCAGATAGTATTTCATATCGGTATTTGCGTACGAAAGTATACTTAGGCTTCACGAGGTTTTTACTCAACCTTGTGAATAAACTCTCAATTCGGATCAAATATTTCATGATACTTACACATTAAAAAGTTAAGTATCTCAAAACCCTCACAGATCAAAGATTTCAGTTTTGTTGCAGGCAATGCTCACTTACCAGCAACGACAATTATTTGTGTCCATTAATGTATAACACTGTCAGTAAATTTCCCGTGAGCAAAAAATATGGGCAATGCTCTGAATTCTACTATTTTGCAACTCCAGATGGCGAGCATTAAATTATATGGCAGACCGAGTTAGTTTTTTAGATACTGGTTTTGATCGTATGCCTTTATACGAAGCAATTGAACTCTTACTGGTGCAGTTGCTGAAGCGGCAGGGTGGTCGCGTGTATTATGCTAACGCCCACACAATGGTAACTGCTGCCAAAAACCCAGCATTGGCAAAGGCGTTAGAGCAGAGTGATTTGTTGTTGGCAGATGGGAGCGGAGTTCGTTGGGGTAGCGCTTTATTGGGTACACCATTGGTGCATAATCTCAATGGCACTGATTTAGTTCCGGCTTTGTGCAAAGAAGGGGCAGCAAAAGGTTTATCAGTTTATTTTCTAGGTGGTAAGCCGGGTGTAGCTGAAGAAGCGGCAGCTAAACTCAAGAAAGCATATTCTGGATTGATAATTGCCGGAACTCAGCACGGCTATTTTCCTGAATCACAAACGCAGCAGGTATTAGAGGCTATTCGTGTAGCCCGCCCCCACCTGCTGTTAGTGGCGATGGGCGTACCCTTACAGGAAATTTGGATTAACCAATACGCTAGCCAATTGCCTCGTATCACTTGTATGGGTGTGGGGGGTTTGTTCGATTTTATGGCTGAACGTGTGGCCCGTGCCCCCTATCCAATTCGTTCTGTTGGTATGGAGTGGTTGTGGCGACTGGCAATGGAACCGACTCGACTTTGGCAGCGCTATCTTCTAGGTAACTTTATCTTTTTACGTTTAGTACTAACCTATGCGTTTGCTCGACGCCAAGGTCAAGAACAAAGTAGCCAAATGACATTAACTGCAAGAAATAAGTCTGGATTTGAAAACGATTTGAACTTTTAATTCATCACCAAGACTGATTAAAAGTTGCTTGTAACACTACTTTTTGAGTGATTCATCTAGTCAAAGTACATTTTATAGATAGTTCAGGCTTAACCGCTTTACTTAAGGGGGTTTTGTCTATGCGTTTAAGTGTGTGTCGTTCGGTAATTTGCAAGCACCTGTTCGGATAATCTTTGAACTGACTCAGATGGATTTAGTGTTTGAAATTTATGAGAATTATGACGCCGTTGTAACGATGTTGAATACTTAAACATGAAGTATTGATCGCCACCGTCATTGCAAATATCTTAAAGAACAGATTGACTGATGATATATTTACTTGTTTAACCGATTAGAAAATCTCGTTCGCACTTTTGTAGGTTATTGAAATAAGTAAATGTACAGACGATCGAGTTTATAAACTTACCTACTGAAACTACAATTACCATGTCTAATATCTTTACTCCCCATCGTTTTGATATGCAAGTTCTAGATGATACCCATACTCTTGCTAAAGTTAAAGTTCCAGTTCATCCCTCTGTAATCAGTAAAGCCAAGCGAATGATTGACATCTTGGGTGCTGTTATTGGACTATCGATTACAGTATTCGTAGCAATTCCTATTGCGATCGCAATTAAGTTAGATAGCCCAGGTTCTATATTTTATAGTCAAATTCGCTGTGGTTTAAATGGGCGTCACTTCCGAATTTGGAAATTCCGTTCGATGTCAGTCGGAGCCGACCAACTTAAACATCTAGTTAAGAATGAAGCTCAAAGCAATCAGATATTCAAAAATGAGAATGACCCCCGCATTACCTGTGTAGGAAGGTTTCTCCGCCGCACTAGCTTAGATGAACTCCCTCAGTTTTGGAACGTGCTGCTGGGGGAAATGAGTCTAGTAGGCACCCGCCCTCCCACTCCTAATGAAGTGATACACTACTCAAAGCATCACTGGGAACGGTTGAATGTCAAGCCGGGTATGACTGGTGAATGGCAGGCTCATGGTCGCTCCAGTATTAAAGACTTTGAAGATATTGTTCACATGGACTTAGACTATCAACGGAAGTGGTCTATTATTTATGATATTAGTCTAATCTTAAAAACTTTAAAAGTTGTGTCAAATAAGAGCGGTGCTTGCTAACCTACAGTTGATAGAAAAACAGTTATAAGTTCGCTTAAAAATAAGCTTGCAATAGTTGCTCTAAAATTGCGTAGGTAAATGCGATTGCGTCTCCAAGAGAAGCCCTTCGTAGACATCGCAGATCAAGTATTATCTCTGACTCAATTAGAGAATTTTAGAGGTTGTTTTAAAAGTGTTTTGCTGTGAATTTAGGTACTTTTAAATCCCCTCTCACCCACCTTAAAAAGACGTAAGTTCGACAGACCTTTCCCTGCCAGCCTCCCTCTCCTAAAAGGCGAACGCGTTGCGTCTCCGTAAGGAGAGGGAGGAGTAACGAGATTAGAGGGTTTTTGCTCCCCTCTCCTCTCTTCGAGACGCTGCGCTAACGTAGGAAAGGGGCTGGCGGAAAGGTCAAAACTTGTCGAACTCAGGTTAAAAAGATGCTAACTGGAATCAAATCTCCCCTTTAAAACGGGGATGTAGAGGGAGCTAAAAGTTTTGATATCGACAACAGAACTTTTCAAACATCCTCTAAGCTCGACTTTATTCAAAATTAAGAACTTAGTTGACTTAAGCAAAAACCCTAGTTTTTTAGTAAAAACTTTTTCTAAGTCACTGATTCACGGTGAAATTAAAAAAGTAAAACCAAGACCTCATATAGAACCTATTTGCTCGAACCCAGCGGATTTGAGCGGTTGGTTCAATAGTGTTAAACAAAGCTAACCACTTTACTCAACTTCCTCACAATGAATTAACAGCTTTTCCATCGCTTCTGCTAGAGAAATCAATTCTGTCCAAGAGGAACCACTAACTAAATTTTGGGCGTGAGCTAATCGGTTTCGCAACTGTTCAGCAGACTTGAGGAAACGTTCGCCAAACCGTTTTGATTTTAATCCTAGTTGCTGGAGAAGTTCTGGTTGGTTTAAAATCAACTCTCGCTTATCACAGAATTGTAGATAATCTAACAAATCGGTGGCTTCGTTTCTTTCCAGACTCTCTCGCCATAGTCGTTGAGCAACTTCTAAACGCTCAGGTTTAAGGACTTTTTGCCAAGAATCTTGAGGATAGTAAATCCGCACCAGCCGCAGCAAATTCATTTCTAGCAGCGTTACTAAGCCAAACAGTAGCATTCGCACGGGTGCTTTCTGCAAATCACCACAGGTGACAATACCACTTACCTGATTGCAATCCAAAACAAACAATCGCGGAGTTTGTTGCAAAATGGGTAACAACTTTATCAGTGGGGTGGAAATAGCAATTAATTCTTTGGGATGAAACACCCGTTGATAGTCGCTACATTTACCTTTTTTGCCTGGGATCAAACTAGAGCGTTCTACATAACCGCTAATAATATCTCCCGTCTCCACGCCGATAACATCAAAATTTTGTGCTTGCATCCAATGCAGCACTTCTTTCGCCTCCGCATCAGCTGGCATAGCTTTTAAAGGTTCTGCCACGTATTCAATGGTGATATTGTTCTCAAATAAACTCCGCAAGTCTTGAGAACGTGATTTTAGGTGTTTCATCCCCTGGCTGTGAACTCACGTTAAATAATCCTACGGCACTCACGCGATGTCTGCGACGGGCTATTCGGCGTCGCCAGTGGAATTTTCTGTTAGATTATCCTTGCGTAAGCGTAGCTATCCCAACAAATACCATAGACTAATGTTATACCATCTTAGTTGGTATCATTTTAGTGATAATTTAGACAATTTCAAGTAACAAAATATTTCGCATCTAGAAAAAAATAAATATATATGTAGTTAACTATATGAGAATGGTTGATTAATTTGCGATAAAAATGCCGAAAATACCGACAAAAAAATGTTATTACTAAAACGACGTATCGAATTGACACTTGGTAGAATTTTACTAAGATAACCAAAATTGATAATAATATTATTATGCCAAGAAAAGAACAAGGATGGGTTACATTTCAAACCTCAGAAGACGAGCGGAAGATTCTAGAGGAGTTCTGCGAACAGTCTCAACGCACCAAGACTGAGATTCTGCGGGAACTTGTGCGTAGTCTCACTCAGCAGTCCTCAACACCAATATCACCAGCAACTCAGCAAGAAAAACAGGAAGATATCTATTACACTCAAAAGCCTGACATAGAAAGTAGTATTCACAAGAAATCACTAAAAGTTAGCTCTCGCAATATTCTTAAAGGTGTGGTTAAACGAGTTGTTTATGGAGCAGTTAATAGTGAGGTAACTTTGGAAATTGTTCACAAAGTAGAATTAACTTCGATTATCACCAGAGCTTCCGCAGAAGAGTTGGAATTATCTGAGGGAAAAGAAGCTTATGCAGTTATTAAATCTAACGATATTGTCATTGCTAGAGAATAGAATTAAATATTAAGAGAATAAACTTTCTTTACTTGAGTAAATATAGTTGATGCGATCGCTTATGTAATAACTAATACTTTTGGGTTAAGGGGGAAAGGGGAAAGGGAAAAGGTTTGAATTTACCTTTACCCGCAAACCCATCAACCTTTCCCCCAGACCAAAAAAGAGATTGTTGGGTTTATCCCAATACTTCTCGGTTAAGCATTTTTAACTCGGAATCGGGTTTGGGGTAAAGGGTAAGGGTTAAAGGTTTTTTCTTTCCCTTTTCCCTTTCCCCTTTTCCCCTTAACCGAGAAGTATTGGGGTTTATCCGAAAAGTATTGATGTAATAACTGTTTTCGTATCAATGGAATACACGATAAGGTAGCATAGGGTGCTACCTTACTAAAAACGAATATTAACCTTCTTTAATCGCTGTTTGATAACGACCTAGTGCGATTAAAGGAAAGTATTGTTGATACATATGATACTTGAGATAAAAATGGCAAGGGAAGCCAGTACCTGTAAAGTCCGCCTCAAACCAAGTACCATCAGGCTGTTGAGTTGCCACCAGATAGTCAATTCCCCGCTCAATCACCTCAAGAACTAATTTACCTGTTGCTTCACCTGCGGCCAAAAGGCCAATTAAAGCCCAAGCAGTTTGAGATGCAGTACTATTTCCTTTTCCTTTGAGACTGGGATCGTCGTAGCTGCGGCAAGTCTCGCCCCAACCACCATCTGGATTTTGACATCCAACTAACCAAGCTGCTCCTCGTTCTATATTGAGTTTATACTTTTGAGGATCGATTAACGCCAAAGCTGATAAAACGCCACTGGTACCGTAGATATAATTTACACCCCAACGACCAAACCAACACCCTTCGGTTTCTTGTTCGTGCAAAAGATAAGTAAGCGATCGCTCCAAATTATAATTATCAATTGACAAATCACAAGCACCAAGCATTTCTAGTACTCTAGCCGTAACATCTGCGGTGTTTGGATCGATCATGGCTTTCAAATCGCCATAAGGGATAGAGTTGAGCCAATCTTGATCGTTGTCCAAATCAAAAGCAGCCCATCCACCGGGTTTACATTGCATAGATGCAATCCAATTTAAGGCACGAGCGATCGCAGCCTGCTTGATTTTCTCATTAGGAAGTTTTGCCAAATGTAAAGCCATCACCACCACCGCCGAGTCGTCTACATCGGGATAAAAGCGATTGTCAAACTCAAACGCCCAAGCCCCTGGTTTTCCCTGGCGATTTTTGACAGCCCAATCTCCGTAATCTAAAATTTGTTTTTGCAACAACCATTCTCCAGCCTTTACTACAGCTGGATGATCTGGTGCAAAGCCAGATTCTACTAAGGCACGCATTGCCCAAGCAGTATCCCAAACTGGTGAAACACAAGGCTGTACCCGGTAGCTATTTTCTGTTTCAATGGCAAAGTTATCAATTGCTTGCAAACCTCGTTCCACAATCGGATCGCTTCTGTCATAATTCAGACATCGCAAAGCCAGCATTGAATTCAACATCGCCGGAATAATGCCGCCCCAGTCGCCTGTAGCTTCTTGGCGCTCTAAAATCCATTTTTCGGCGGCTTTGATGCCTTCTTGACGGAAAGGGACTAAATTAAGGCTTTCTGCCAGCTTAAACCCCTGATCGAGGGTGAGGAATAAATCTGTCCAATCGCCACTTTGGGGTAATTCCCACTGGACTCGATCAACACCTTCAGCGTATAGCTCATCTAGATTGATTGCTGAGTCGGTGAGATAAACAGGTTTGCGATCGCATACAATCAGCAACGGCACAGTACTAGAACGTGCCCAGCTAGACATTTCGTAGATATTGACAGGAAAAGCTTTTGGCAACAGCATTATCCAAGGTGGTAGCGAGGGAATACCGCGCCAGTTGTAGCAGCCAATCAAGGCTAGGTGTAACTTGGTAAAAATCCGAGTTTTGCTGATACCACCTCGTTGCAGAATAAAAGCTTGCGCCCGAATCATCGCCGGATCGGTTGCTGGTACACCCAATAGTTTCAGCGCCATGTAGGCTTCAACTGAGGTGCTAAGTTCTCCGCCATCACCGTAATAAAGTTCCCAACCGCCATGCTCTCGTTGCTCTTGACGCAGATATGCTTCAACTTTGTGTAAAGGTCTGCTTTGGTCTGTTCCCCAAATCTTATGTAAAAGGACGACTTCAGCAGTGATGGTGACATTGGATTCTAACTCTGCCCACCAATAACCTGCTGGGTTTTGAATTGAAAGCAAATATTGTTGGCTGGCTGCGATCGCATCTGCGACTTGATTGACTTTTACCCTGTCTTGTGTTTGCATCAAATACTATTTAACCTCAACACCCAACACTAGTTTTGAATACGGTATTACAGCGAAAAAATTTTTTTCCTGTATCAATAGACATAGTATTCTGTCTGAGTCACTGATAATTTGCAATAGGTCATGGATGTAATTGTATTAGGATTGATGCTCTTATCCTTGACAATTTGGTTAGGATTACTGGGTTTTTGGGGACAGTTTTGGCGGACAGACCAGCAATTAGAGGTGATAGAAACTCAGCTAGAATCGTTACCTGTGGTTTGTGTCGTGGTTCCAGCCCGTAATGAAGCTGAGTTAATACCAACTAGTTTGCGATCGCTCCTACTTCAAGATTATCCTGGTTCTTTCAACGTGTTTTTGGTAGACGATCGCAGCACAGACCGGACTGCAAATTTTGCTGAAGGGGTTGCACACGCTGTAGGTAAACCTCAGCAATTGCATATTATCTCTGGCGAACCACTGCCCCCCGGTTGGTCGGGCAAACTTTGGGCAGTTGAGCAAGGTATAAAGAGGGCTAGTAAATTTGCACCAGATTATTTTTTGCTGACTGACGCAGATATCGAACACGATCCTGGTAATCTCCGTCGGCTGGTTGCTAAAGCTGTGCAGGAAGATTTAGACTTGGTTTCGGTCATGGTGCGACTCAGGTGTGAAAGCTTTTGGGAAAAACTTTTGATTCCAGCTTTCGTCTTTTTCTTCCAAAAACTCTATCCTTTTCGCTGGGTGAATAATCCCAACAATTCCACAGCCGCCGCAGCTGGGGGATCTATTCTGATTGCCCGTGAAGCTTTAGAGCGAATCGGAGGTATTCAAGTCATTCGCCAAGCTTTAATTGATGATTGCGCCCTAGCTCAGGTTGTTAAGAATGGGGGAGTAGGGGAGCAGGGGAGTAGGGGAGCAGGGGAGCAGGGGAACAGGGGAGCAGGGGAGCAGAGGAGCAGGGGAGCAGGGGAGCAGGGGAGCAGGGGAGACAAAGAAAATAACCATGCCCAAGGCCCAATGCCCAGTCAAGGGCGTATCTGGTTAGGATTGAGTAGCTTGACTCGTAGTCTGCGTCCCTATGACTCGCTGGCGACAATTTGGGATATGGTTGCTCGTACTGCCTATACCCAGCTGAATTATTCGCCATTACTACTATTGGGAACTTTGGTGGGAATGCCTCTGATTTATTTAGCTCCGCCTATATGCGTGATTCTGGGTGCAGTTTGGAGCAATTGGGCGATCGCACTTACAGGTATATTAGGATGGCTATTAATGACTTTCGCTTACTACCCGACAATCCGCTTTTATAAATGTTCTCCCTGGTTCGCATTGAGCTTACCTGCGATCGCTTCTATCTATACACTGATGACTCTAGACTCAGCACTCCGCCATTGGCAAGGGCGCGGCGGTGCTTGGAAAGGAAGAGTCTACCCCAACCCAGATAATTTATAGCTGGGATAAAATTTAATTTCAAAATCATTATTAATTCTCTCGAATTGCGGTGTTCATGTATAATAGCTCCCTTTTATTCGCGAGTTTTCATCGCGAATAATTTTTGATTATCCCCGTCTTTTTGCCAAATTGGGATGCTCCCTAAAAAATCGTGAGCGCATCCAGCAGAACTCATAACTCATTCACCTGAACGATGTACGTATAATTCTTTTTTTGTATAAAAATATATATAAATTTTTATATTATCAATAACAAAAATGATTTTGCATACGCCTAATGATAGATAGATTTTATTAAACAAATAGTTTAGATTTGTAACAAGTTACACAGAACTAGGTAAAACACATGGCCAACATAATTGAAACTGCTACTAACAATGGTTCTTTTAACACACTAGTTGCAGCAATCGAAGCGGCTGGTCTGGTAGATACACTCCAAGGTGCTGGCCCATTTACCGTCTTTGCACCCACTGACGAAGCATTTAACAAGCTTCCAGCAGGTACAGTAGACGCATTACTTCAAGATATTCCCAAGCTCAAGAAAATCTTGACCTATCATGTTGTCTCAGGCAAGGTACTGGCTGCTGATGTAGTTAAACTGAAGACAGCTACAACAGTTGAAGGTTCGGATGTAAAAATTGACGCATCTAACGGCGTTAAGATCAATGATGCAACAGTTGCAGCCGCAGACGTTGCTGCTGATAACGGTGTCATCCACGTAATTGACACAGTTTTGATTCCTGCATAACCAAACGTCAGAATAGCGATCGCTATTTCTGGGGTGACGACTACCTATAGTCGTTTATTTATTACAGACTGGTTGAATGTTTTTTAGTAAACATCAACTACCAACAAATCCATCTAGACAGGATCTAGATGGATTTATTGTTTTATGCGTGTAGAAGCGTTGTAATTGCTAGTTTCTCTTAATTTAGATGTAATCAAATTTTTAGTTTTGCTAAACCTAAATAACGGATACCTTCGGGGGAAATGTCAAAACGGCAAGGTAAGACTTCTAAACCGAGAGCGATCGCATCCCGCAATAATTTACCATATATAGGATCTGTGCGATCGCCAGGGGAGAACTCGATACAATCACCCCGATTGATAAAGTAAAGCATCACTGCACGAGTCAAAGGTAATAACGCCATCAGTTCTCGCAAGTGTTTTTGTCCTCTTGTAGTCTCCGTGTCAGGAAATAGGGCTAATCTCCCTTCAGACAAAGTTGTATTTTTCACTTCTAAGTAAATCGGGCGTTCCTCATCACTCCCCGTCAAGAAAAAATCCACTCGACTTTTTTTATCTAGCCCATAAACCATTTCGCCCTTAATTTGGCTGTAGTTGCCCAATTCTGGAAAAAGGTATTTCATCAAAGCTAGTTTTACCACCCGATTGGGCAAAAAAGTATTTATGCCTACCCAAGTCGGCTCATTGTCATGTACCTGAATAAGTTCTAAAGTGTAAGCCAATTTGCGGTTAAGATTATCGCTTTTGGAAAGCTGTACCGAACTTAGAGGTGTTGATACTCCAGTCATTGGCCCTGTATTGGGACAGTGTGCTGTCACTATTTCGCCAGAAGTAAGTTGAACGTCAGCAAAAAACCGCTTGTAACGCTTGAGTAAAATACCAGAATACAAAGGTGGATACTTAAATATGAACATTATCAATACTTTCAGCCATCATTCTCCAAAAAATGCTCACACAATGCTCAAACTACTATCTTTATGTACAAAGCACCTCTTTTCGGTAGCTTTTAGCACACAGTAGCTATGCTCAAATAATGCTCAATCGAATGATGAGCCAACCTCAATACAATCATTCACCTTGTACGAAAGGTCATGCCCTCAAATATCGCGTACTCTACGGCTTTTTTTTGATGCCGTAGAGTACCGCTGACGCTGACTTGTGTGTGTAAATTGTGTGTTTTTATCTTACCTCCTTTCCTTGCTAAATACACTTTTCTCGATGTCGTCAAAGCAATGGCTGAAATAACGATAAAGAACACACGATTTACAACACAAGGAAAATGGCAAACTTGAATTTTGACCGATCACTAGCACTTTCTCTCTACCAGTCAGATGAGCAATTCCCAATAGACCTTGATAACGCCTGGCAGTGGTTAGGGTGGGGTTCTAAAAACAAAGCATTGGAGTGCCTTGTTGCGAATTTCGAGGAAGGTATAGACTTTTTGACTTTAGGGAAAAAAGCGTCAAACGGTGGGAGACCAGGTAAGTACATCACTTTAACAATTGACTGCTTCAAGCATCTTGCGATGATGTCAGGCACTCCACAAGGCAAGGTAATCCGTAAATACTTCCTTGAGTGCGAACGCATTCTTAAGACACTTGCTACACAAAGAACCCAATTACATACTCTTAACGAGTCACACAAAGTCAAGCTTACAGAATTGCACTCAAGGGTAGAGTCAATACGCCAAAAAATCTCTACTACCGAGAAAGTGTTAGCAGAACTCAGGACAGAATTACTGGCTGCGATACGTGATGAAGCGAACGAGGCAAAAGCCTTTACCAGCACTTACGCTGATGTGGGTGAAGAGTACATTCGTTGCACAGAGGTACTTGCAAGGGCAAAAGCACTTAATCCTTACTTCAATGCCGGGAATACAAAGGGCGGGAAGTAGGGGTACGAAAATTGGGTGTCATCCACGGTAACATCCAAGGTGTTATCCGGGGTGGCATCCGAAAAGTAGGGGTATCAGCAAGGGGGATATCAGTGTCTGGTGCTTGAGAGTGCAAGAAAAACAGAGAAATAGTACAAACAAAACCAATAACTCTTATAATCCAGTCACAGCATACGTTGTGGCTTGTCTTTTATTTATAACAGATAAATAGTTGACGTTTTTTATTTGTCTGTTATAAATGATATATATCAAGCACAGCAAGGGATTTAGAGATTCATCACTTCCATAGCGCTGTTACTGTTGGGTATAAACCACTGTCACTTGAAACTACTGTCACCGAGAGAAAGTTATGAACTCACCAGGGTACAAATTTAAAACTATTCAGTCTCAAGCACTCCAATTGAGTATTGAGTCCACAAGGCTTGTCGCTCTCGTTATGGGCTTAACGGATGAAGAGGTAACACCTCAAACAATAATTGAAAACTTTACCGAACTTGATGAGCGCTATAAAGCACTGAAAAATCGGATTGAAGCAGTACAAACAAGCATTGATAACGGACACGACCCAGACCGACATTTATTCGCATACGAGAAGGAAGAAAACAATGCCTAGAGGTGTTCCGAAAACAGGCACAAGAAAGCCAGGTTCAGGTAGAAAGAAGAAGTATGCAGGAGAGGTAATGCAAAAATACGTCCCAATCTCTATTGCTGACAAATTAGATGACATCTACCTACTTTTAATTGACTTAGAGAAAGAGGTTGATATATGGGAAAGAACTTGTGAAGAGAAGATTACATCACCACGCTATGAGCAAGCCCGTAAGCTTGTTTCGGTGCTTAGATTCCTTCTGAACAGGCTAGGAATTGATACCACTAATATTTACGCAGACAACCAAGAAAATATTCAAGATAATGAATCGCGAGACAAAACCGCATTAAATATCAAATAAGCTTCCTGTCTCTAAAAAAAATTTAGCTTTTGCGACCCTGGCAAGTCCCTAAACTACCAATAACAAAACACGTCAATACAAGGAACAGAAAATGTCTGATAACGAAGTAATTACCCTGAGTCACGATGCAAAAATCGAAATTTATAACTTATGCCTTGAGAAAATTGAGCGTATAAGATCCAAAAGAGCTTTTTTGGAAGCAAGAATAGAATCACTACAGAAACGAGTAGCTAGCCTGACAGATGATGAGTGCAAGACACAACTTCTGTCGGAAGCCGTGATGTTTACTGTGAATGATTGATTTTTTTTTAGTCCATTAACTCAATTTCCCCTTTAATAGTTACCAGCTATCAAAGGGGAACAAAACAAAAATGTCTAATAATCAATACCATGATAGCATTATCATCCATCAACACTAGCAACTCTCCGAACTCTAGCAGCACGAGTGGATTACCTGCGGCTTGCGACTACGCATCAATGTATTGCAACAATACTGCACATGATTTGACATCAAATAAGGAACCCAGTGTAGAAATTGTTAACAGTAAAAATCTCACACTGAAAAACAAAGCACTTCTAGCATTTCGAGATAAGTGTTACCCTTCTCACGTATTAGATGAAATTGCTTCGCACCACAAGCCAAAAGACATCAGAGATTACATAACTCTACACGTTCACCCTTTTAACAATGCTTGTCACCGTGACCTAAGTGTTCGTGGTGGAAGTAAAGATTTTTGGCAAGCGGTAATTAAGTGGTGTGCCAATAGATGAACCTCTTTCGTTGACCACACAGATGTGACTTAGTGGCATCGAAAATAACAAGACTCTCTCAATAGCTGCAAACTAACGAGAGAGTCCTATGCACTAAAAACCAGTGCTAATAATATTCATTCTGACAACAACAATAATACTAACAATGAAAAACAATATCGTACAGTTCTACAGACCTATTACCTTCATTTTTTGCTTAGGTTCATTAAACTGCTGGATTAGAGAAATATGTGACGAATACAGCTTGCTGTCTTTAACTTGGGATGGACAAAAGCTTGTATGTTGCAAAATAGACCCTATGTGGGCTGAAGACTATGCACAGTCATTAATAAGCGCAGTATTGAGACAAGTTCCTATGAGTTTACCAGACGAGGAACCCTTAGATATAGAGTACGCTAATGACCCTTGCAAATTGGGTGTTACCTTCGGTAGCATCGAAGGTGTTACCCGCGATAACACCCATTTTGCGACATACCCAAGACCACATATCCAAGATGACAATGACCACGTGATAGAGCTTGAGTTAAGAGCGAAAGAGTGGGCGCTACGTTATCCACACGTAACAGTGGAACAGTGGAAAGCAATCTTTCTTGGCAACTTACCCGATTGAGGGTCAAGTGTTAATCGGATTGTCGTGAGTTAGCCACTCGCTAGAAGAAAATGTTTTTCCAATACCTTAAGGTTCTAGAATAACTTTTTCTGTTGGAGGCTGTATGGCTCGATGTTTTTGGGGTTTTTAACTCTCGATTGAAAGGTGACTTCTAAGCTTATCGTTTCCTGACTTTTGATCTAGCGCGAGTAAATAGCCGTCTACAAGCGTCATAAACGACCATGAATGTCCCTAAGCATCATAAACTACCGTTAACTTGGCGCAAGTGCCTTAAAGGCGATTTTGGCGCTAGGTGTTAAAGTTTGCTCACTTACGCAAGGTTTGGATTGTTGTTTTTTCTGCCAGCAGAGAGCGGATATTCGGTTAATGCTAGATGCGGGTATACCCTACAAAAAAAGATGACACCATAGGATGTCATCTCGGATAGTATCGCGGGTGTCATCTAAGATGGCATCCGCTTTTTATGGGCATGCCCTGCTACTTCACAATCGTTGGAAGGCTTATTCTTTCGATGTCAAGCTTGAGGTAATGCTCTCGGATTATTTATTCAATCAATGGTTTGTTGAATTGTTTTTACTGGTGCTTTAGCTTTGTCGTCTTTTATTTGGTAGTCGCTCGGAAGGTGTTTGTAATGTTTCAATAATTTCACTAGTTGCTCAGGAGTTATCCCGCGTTCATTTTTCCTTATAAAGTATTCAATATCCCTGATATGAACTCCGACGATAATTCGATCATTCATTCTGGTTTCATAGTCAAAGATTAATTCGCTACTGCTGTAACCACCAATGTGAGATGAGTGCCCATTGACGTACATAATAGCTAAGGATGAGAGTATCTTGTCACGAGTGACCACCTTTAGTCGCTTATACTCCACAACAATATACCCTTCCGATGTCTCATGATGTGCCACCTCTTTATATCGACAATTCATTTCAATGACTTGATGATCGTGAGAGTGTTTAATAACGAATTTATTAGATGACTTTGTTTTGCAAAGTTCTTTGTATGTCAACATTGTTGTATTGCTGTTAGATGTCATTCCTTACCTTGCATCAATCGATTGATTAACTCCTGTTGTTCAGCCAACTTTTGCTCAAGTAAATCAATCTTTGATTGTTGTTGAGGTTCATGTGGATTAATTTTTTCAGCAAAAATAGCTACATCTTGGTAGTATTTATTTGACACCTCTATTTGATGACCACACCATTTACTGACAATTTTTTCATCAATACCTAAATCAAAAACAGCATGAGTAATAAACGTATGCCGTGTGTTGTAGGGGGATAGGTACTTGGTAAGCTTGCCTTGCTCTATTAGTATTGAGATAATGCCCTTGCTTGCCCTTTTAGAAGCAGTCCCCTTGCTTCCCTTCCAAAAATAGTAAAAAGAACTGTCATCGATCATTTTCCCGTGCATAGACTTAAAAACTACTTCATTGGGATCTCCGGGAGGAATTAATTTCAAAAAATTCCATAACTCTCTATCTTTAGGCATCGGGAACTTCCTTACCTCCTCTCCTTTGTAAGTTCTATCATTCTTCAGTGGATAGAATTTCTTGGTTGCGCTATCGTATGTTCTACGAATTAAAATTCTTTCCTTATCCCATTCAACATCACACCACATTAGTGCTATTACTTCACCAGTCCTACAGCCAGTGAGGAATTTGAATTTAAGAGGGTTAAACCAGTGTGGCTTTTTTTTAGCGTACTCAAGTATTGTTTGCGCTTCATTCCATGTATAGGCTTTTGCTTTATTAAGCACATCGTCATCGTTTTCTACATCAATCTCATCTTGAGTCTTACCTCTAGCGCCCTTTGTGGTTATTTCCTCTGCCATCCCTTCAAATGGGTTATGGGTCAATAGTCTATTTTTCATTCCTAACCGATAGGACTTAGAAATATTAGATAGCACTCTTGAGACAGTTTCTAAATTTCTATTTTCTACTAACCAGTTCCTAATCTTGATAGCATCCTCTGATTTTGTAGCCTCAATGGCTGACTCAAGGAAATTTTTGTATTGACCTTGGAATTTAATTGTGTAATTGCTTTCCCTTAATCCTTGCTTTCTGTACTCACAGTACATATCCCAAACTTCCATTAAGGACAGTTCTGGTTTTGGTGGTAGCTGGTCATCCGAAGTTGCTGCGTTGCCTTTAAGTTTCAAGTCAGCAATGATGCCGTACTTAGCTAGAGTCTCATCAAAACATCCATCCTGCAAGTCAAGCGTCATTCTCTCAGCTAACCTTTGCGCTCTAGCCATATTCGCCTCGTTAGCGTCCATCCCTAGCGCTATTCGTGGCTGTTCCCCCCCGAAATATTGCCTCGGTAGCCTAGCCTTGATTCTGCCTTTCTCTACGTAGATTGATACTTTACCCTTGGAAGTTTTCCCGGTTGGCGTTTTGTTGCTGTTTACCATAATGCTCAATAAATGCTCAAAATTGATTATTCAGTTTTTGTTAACCGAACATATAAGCATTGTAATCTATTACCAAGATACAAAGGTGGGTAACGGTAAAGCCAATCTATCATTATGAAACCTTGTTGCTGTTTGTAAATATACGTTGATTCTTTGCCCACCGAACCCATATCTGCAAATCTTTTCAGCAGCTACTCTGCCCTGTGACAGAATTTGAGCAACTTCATATATCATGAATTGTCAATTTTTGTAGTCAAATTGACAACATAGTAATAAAAAGTAGCATATACTAAATATTACAAGCCTCCCATAAGAATCTGGGAGAATTTCAACGTGCAAGGAGGTAAATCCTATGCAAAAAGTGTGGACAGCGACGGAATTAGAATATGCTTTTCTATTTACTCTTAGAAAGGTAAATTCCATCAGTTTAGAAGGTTTCAAGGCATTTTTTAATAATATGCCTCTTGACCCTTATATCAAAAACAATTATCGTTCTAGAAGATTATCTCGGTTCACAGTCTCTGGAAATGAGTTAATCAAATTACCTCATGGCGTCTTCTTTCAAAGTAAAGAGTATAATCGATTAGCGGGTGACATCAAAAGAGAGTTTGCAGAATTAGATGATGCACTCATAGAACTTGATATTTTCAAAAATCTTGTTTTAGCATTTAGTGATTCTTGTAAACTTCATCCTGAAGCTGAAATCGGAGTTCATCAAATTAGAATTAGTTGTTCTCCAGATAATTTTGGTAATCCAGCACCTGAAGGTATCCATCAAGATGGCACTGATTTTATTGGCATATTCTCAGTAGATAGAGAGAATATTCAGGGTGGAGAAACACATTTGTATACTGCCAAAAAAGAAAAGCCTGTATTTAGCAAAATTCTCAATCCGGGAGAACTCCTATTGGTTAATGACCATGAGTTTTTCCACTATGCTAATCCTATAAAACCACAAACTGAGGCTCAAGGAAATTGGGATGTTTTTGTTCTGACTTCTCCCAGCTTGCTTTCAGAATAATTTTAGTCCGAGAATTCAGCACTCAGAAAGCAGAATCAATTCAGTATTATTAGTATATTGATTCCACAATTATTCTGCTGTTTCTTAAACTCTGAATTCTAGTTAACCGTAAATATTTTACAATCTGCGAGATATGGGGAATTGAATGTAGTCATTTCCCCAATTTTTTATTATGAATTGGACATAATCTAGCTGATAATGGTTTATTAAAGTTGATGGCTCATATTTAATACATAGCCATAAACTGCTGAATCATTACACAAATTTTATTCGTGATATTTTCACTAAACTGAACTCCTAAATCTGGATGTGTACAATATTCCATTTATCAAAACTTAGGGTGTGTGTTGGTTTTATTTCACAAAAACTATGAAATATACTTAAAATATGGAGGTGAGTGCATAGGTTAGGCTACAAAACAAGCCTGCTGGAATTCAATTAACTGAATCAACCAAACAAATGCCATGAATGACGAATTCTACAATAAAGGATTGGAAAAGGCTAGGCGAAAAGATTACACGGGAGCAATTGAGGAATTTAACCATGCTTTACAACTGACACCTTACTTTAGCGAAGCTTATTTGCAACGGGGTTTAGCACATTATGACTCAGGAGCAATTCTGAAAGCTGTTTCAGATTATACTGAAGCCCTGAAGCTGAATCCTGAGAGTGTAGAGGCATATTATTGTCGAGGATTGGCTAGGGTAGCGCTGAAAAATTTATCGGGGGCGCTAGATGATGTTGAACGCGCAATTCGTCTCAATCTCAATTATGCTGCTGCTTATAACCTACGGGGAATGGTGCGGCGCAAACAGGGTTTTATTCAAGATGCGATCGCTAACTTTAAAAAAGCTGCTGGGTTATATCTAGAACAACACGACAAAGAGAATTGTCGTCTGTCTTTGGAACGAATTAAACAGCTACAACCTAAAGAATTACCTGTCCTTGAGGAATCGCGTTCCATCAATGCACCTATTTTATCTACCAATGATTATTTCACGCAATTATTAGAAAAGGCTGAAAAGGGAGATACTCAAGAAGCACTCGCCGATTTAAACTGGGTATTAAAAGCCGATCCGCAAGATGCCCAAGCTTACTGCTGTCGTGGGGTTGTACGTTGTAAAATCGGGAATTATCGAGAAGCGATCGCAGATTTTAATCAAGCATTACGACTAAATTTTCAAGATGCTATTGTCTATCGCAACCGAGGTAAAGCACGTTCTGTCTTGGGAGATCATCAAGGTGCGATCGCGGATCTTAACCAAGCAGTTCAGATGCAACCCGAAGATGTCTTAGTTTATATTGCCAGAGGTAATGTCTATCGGACAATGGGTAATTATCTCAGTGCAATTCAAGATTACACCCAAGCGTTGCAAATTAATTCTGATGAGGCCCAAGCTTACTACAATCGTGGCATTGCCTATACTTGCTTAGAAGAAATACAAAATGCTGTCGAAGATTATCAACGGGCGGGGAGTATCTTTTGCGAACAAGAAGACTGGGAAAATTATCAACAAGTCTTAAATAGCCTAGAAAAAATCCAGAAATTTAGTCCAGAGTCAAAAAAGCAAAAATATCACCTGCTACGTCAGCGACTTTTACGAATGGTTGGGGGATACTGGGAAATTGCCGAACGATTGATTCAGCAAAACAAAGATTACCATCCTGGGATGTCAGACGAGTGGTATTTGCAAAAAGTGATTGATGATTTAGAACGCGATCGCAATAGATAAAATATAAATGCCACTACAAACCTAAAATCACCCGTACATTAGACCTCTTGCAAAAATATATTTTTGCACTCTTAGAGAAAAGGGAAAAGGTTAAAGGGAAGGGATTTTGAGTTTTTTACCCTTTTCCCCTTCCCCTTTACCCCGACTTTTGCAAGAAGTCTATTATTTATACGGGTGAAAATGCGATCGATCGCCTGTTATTTTCCAATGGAACTAAATGCACCTTATATTAAGCACCAGCACCGTCTCAAAGTTTAGTTAGAAGTGCGACTTTGACGGCGGCGGCGCAATCCAAACATACCAACTGCTCCCACTGCAAACATTGATAGAGTAACAGATGGTTCAGGAACGGTAGCACCAATTAACGCTTTAACATTTGCCTCGCCGATATCAAGAACGACAACAACATCATTGAAATCGCGATCGGAACCTTCGTTTCTCTTACCAGTTGCAGAATCTACCCCTGAAGCGTGTAAACCACCGTATAAATCCTCGAATGCTAGGAGGATGTAGTTGTTGTAAGCATAAGCAACTGTGTGCTGTAGCCCGTCAGCGTTAGAAGCAGTATCAGTACCAAAGATATTGGCAGAGGTACCACGGTTCAAACCATCAGCTCTTAACCAGAAGTCAAGTTGAGTACCTGCGGTAACATTGCCAACTTTGACCCCATCACCTAGTTTTAATGCGTTACCACCCCAGTTACCACTAACACATCCATTTCCTTGACAGGAAATATCATTAAAAAGCAGCCCAGACTTATTAGTAGTTCCTGTAGCTTCAAAGGCTAACTGATTTCTATAACCTGCACCCTCATTGATAAAATAAACAGAAACATTGTGGTCGTATTTTAGGTTTAATTTATTAGGGTCTAATTTAAATTGTCCGCTGTTTGGAAGGGCAACACTTTCTGCTTGGACAAATTGTTGAAAAGGAGCGTCATTAAAACCAGTTTGAGACTTATTATATACAGTTGGTTGAGTCCATGAACTATTCCAATTAAAACCAGCAGCAGATGCAGCTTCTACTTGGGAAACTAATCCGGTTAAGGTAGCTGTAGCGGCAATCAAGGCAGTGAATAAATTAGATTTCATATTATGAGCCATTAAGTAGGAAAAACAATTGTGATAATGCTTTTTGAGCAGCTATCTGTCTTCAGTTGTTTCTTACTTCTAACAGCCACAGTTCTGCAACGTCAATCTGTTTATTTACTTTTGCTAGTATATTTAAATAGCTCTTTATCTAAAGTATTTTTACTGAAAAAAGACATTTTTGATTTGGTATTAGACTGTTATTAACACTTAGTAATTAAACTTATGCATAATTAAAACTTAATGAATAATATATATATTTTATGAAAATCAGATATACAATCTTTATAGTGAAAAGCTAAAAGCTTAATCTATAAGAATTTTCATTTAAACGAGGTAGATAAATAATAGTGCGGCGTCATCCGTATCAACTAAGTCAAGGCTTAGTTAATACGCTGCTATAGAAATAGAGTTGATCTCCGTACTTACGTTGGGAAACGTAGTAATCTATCAAATCCATGAAACCTGGGGAAATAAGTTTAGTCTTTGTTTTAAGCGCTAAAGCGTTTACTACGTACTACGCTTTCGTTGGCTTGATTAACTAGCAGTAGTCTGTCAAAATCGACTTCGGTATCGTCAGAATCTAAAAGTTATGCCGAGGATGGGAGACAATTTAAGGGGGTTGTACCTTAAAATGACAGTCTTTGCTTAGGCTTGATGAATATCTTTTAAGGTTAAAATAATCAAGCTTTTCCAGAGCTACATTCCCCCTTTCACAGATAAAATCTATATATGAACGCTACACAAGAAAAACTAAAAGCTCAGGTAGAGCAGGCTTTAATCGCTGCTTTTGGTGCTGACTTCGCTGGAGTAGATCCAATTTTGGTTCCTGCTAGTAATCCTAAATTTGGCGATTATCAGGCGAATGTGGCTTTATCCCTGAGTAAAAAGAAAGGATTGCAACCAAGAGTGATCGCAGGTGCGATCGTTGAGAAACTAGATGTATCCGAAATCTGTGAACCACCGGAAATTGCTGGGCCAGGATTTATCAATCTGAAACTGAAAACAGCATACTTAGAAGCACAACTAAACGCGATTCAAGCCGATCCCAGACTGGGAGTTCCAGCCGCAAAAACCCCGAAGCGGGAAATTGTGGATTTTTCCAGTCCCAATATTGCTAAAGAAATGCACGTCGGACACTTGCGTTCGACGATTATTGGTGATTCCATCGCCCGGATTTTAGAATTTCAAGGACACGATGTACTGCGGTTAAATCATGTCGGTGATTGGGGTACGCAGTTTGGAATGTTAATCGCCTATCTGCGGGAAGTTTACCCAGACGCGCTTACCACCGCTAATGCTTTAGATATTGGTGATTTAGTCTCTTTTTATCGCAAAGCCAAACTTCGCTTTGATGCCGATGAAGCTTTTCAAGAAACAGCACGCCAAGAAGTCGTCAGACTACAAGCAGGTGCAGAAGATACACTCCATGCTTGGAAACTCTTGTGCGAACAGTCGCGGCTGGAGTTTCAAGTAATTTATGAGTTGCTGGATATCAAGTTAACTGAACGCGGAGAATCTTTCTATAACCCTTTACTATCTGGGGTTGTAGAAGATTTGGATAAATCTGGGTTACTGGTTGAAAATCAAGGGGCAAAATGTGTTTTCTTGGAAGGGTTTACAAATAGAGAAGGTGAACCTTTGCCCTTAATTGTGCAGAAATCAGATGGCGGTTATAACTACGCCACAACAGATTTAGCATCTCTGCGCTACCGAATTCAGCAGGATGAAGCAAAGCGGATAATTTATGTAACAGATGCTGGACAAGGAAACCACTTTGCCCAATTTTTCCAAGTAGCACGCAAAGCCGGATGGATTCCTGACGATGTGGAATTAGTCCATGTTCCCTTTGGGCTGGTGTTAGGAGAAGATGGTAAGAAATTTAAAACTCGTTCTGGTGATACTGTACGGTTGCGGGATTTATTAGATGAAGCTGTTTCTCGTGCCCATGCTGACCTAAAAACTAGATTACAAAAAGAAGAACGTCAAGAAACTGAAGAATTTATTAATGAAGTTGCTAGGGTAGTTGGAATCAGCGCAGTTAAGTATGCAGACTTAAGCCAAAATCGCACCAGTAATTACATCTTCAGCTACGACAAAATGCTGGATCTTAAAGGTAATACTGCGCCCTATATGCTATATGTTTATGCACGGATTCATGGGATTAGTCGTAAGGGTGATATTAATTTTAAAGAGTTGGGAAATAATGCCATTTTGTTGCAGCATGAAACAGAATTAACACTAGCAAAATATTTACTTCAACTGGATGAAGTTATTAGTAGTGTAGAGCAAGATTTGCTGCCCAATCGTTTATGTGAGTATTTGTTTGAACTGAGTCAGAAGTTTAACCAATTCTATGATCGCTGTCCTATACTCCAAGTGGAGGAACCGCAGCGCACATCTCGCTTGATTCTGTGTGATTTGACTGCTAGAACTCTGAAGTTGGGATTATCTTTATTGGGAATTCAGGTATTGGAAAGGATGTAATATTTTTTTTAACGCAAAGGTACGCAGAGTAAGAGTTAAGCTGATTTTTTCTTTGTGTACTTTGCCGTTTTTTAATTAGAATTGCTGGACTGGAGGCGATCACTTATGGTACGGACACCATCAAAAAATATAACTTTGGCAGAGTTTCTAATCTTACCAGAAACCAAGCTTGCTAGTGAATACCTCGATGGCCAAATTATTCAAAAACCAATGGCACAGGGAGAAGATAGCACTATTCAAGGTGAACTGATTATTTTGATTAATGCTATCTTAAAACCCCAAAAAGTTGCACGAGCATATCCAGAACTGCGGTGTACTTTTGGCGGCAGATCAATTGTCCCGGATGTAGCGGTATTTACCTGGGAGAGAATACCTCGCAAAGAAAATGGCAGGGTAGCAAATTTATTTTCAGCCGCTCCTGATTGGACTATTGAGATTCTATCGCCTGACCAAAGACAAACGAAAGTTACAAAAAATATTTTACATTGCTTGAATTATGAAACACAAATGGGTTGGCTGATCGATCCAGAAGAACAAACGGTATTTGTGTACATCCGCAATCAACAGCCAGTCATGTTGGATGAACTAGAAAGTTTACTTCCAGTGCCAGATTTTGCAAGTGAGTTGAGGCTGACGGTAGGAAATTTATTTGGTTGGCTGTTGGAGTAAACCCAATCATGTCAAACTCTGACGGACTGAGTAAGGAAATACACCAATTACAACAGGTTTTATGGGTAGGAATCGGTTGTAAACGGGGAACATCATGGCAGTTGATTGATCTGGCAATTGAGCAAGTATTTCGAGAAAATCAACTTTTTCCAAGTGCGATCGCAGGGATTGCTACCATTGACACTAAAGCCTCGGAAGTTGGTTTAATAGAACTTTGCAACCGACGCAATTTGCCCCTAAAAACCTTTTCTGCCCAAATCCTTCGCTCTGTCTGTGTTCCCAACCCTGCCACAATTACCGACGATAAAGTAGGTACACCTAGCGTAGCAGAGGCAGCTGCTATTCTTGCAGCTACTCAAACCCCATTGTTGAGTGCTTACGCTTTTACCAGCACAGAAGCATTGCGGGTGAAGTTCTTAGTTTCTAAACAAATTTTCCAAATACAAGGGCAACTAGGAGCGGTAACGCTAGCTGTTGCCCAAGCTTCAAATATTAGTATTACAATTTCCCAATTTTTCTAGTCAACAACTCTCAAAAAATAGTTAATTATGCTAGATACAATAGCTAGCACAATTGAACCTAACAAAGCAGGTAAAAAGCCCCGAATCTCAAAACCAGAACCAGGAGTTAAGGCACTTGCTAACCAAAGGGTTAAAGCATTGATCACAAATGTAAATAAACCAAAGGTGAGTAAGGTAATAGGAAATGTCAAAAGACGCAAAATTGGTCTGATAAAGGCATTAACTAGCCCGATAACTAGTGCGGCAACAAGGGCTACAACAAAATTATTGACAACGAAACCATCAACGATTTTAGAAGTAATTAATAACGCTACCGCAGTACCAAGCCAAGTTAATAAAAAGTGTTGCATAAGTTGTTTTTAGAGGAATTAGCAGTAAGTTTAATTAATTTTACTATTGCAAGTTGTGATTTTTAACACTACTAAGTGTCGTTGTATTTGCTTCTAAAGTTGCCATCATCTTTTATCAGCCCAAAAGCAATGTAATTTTTCAGCACTGGCATAGAGAGATACTTCTAATTGGTGTATCTCGATCGTATTGCAGGATTGCCAGTATCTATAATTGACTGACAAGTTTTTTTGGCAATGTGGGGATTAAACCTCACACCACTCGAAGTGTCGTGATTCCTGCTTCAATCAGATTGGCACTCATAATTTTTTATTCCCTCAATACTAGCTATTTTACCTGTTTTAGGGAATGAAGCAGCCCTGCTTTTAGAGTCGATATACAAAAAACCCTGTTTCTAAGCTGATGTCATCAAATAGATGTAACGGTAGTTGAAATGGGAAACCTAAGCCTATCCGCCCAAAAATCATGTAGCGATGAATCAGATAGGCAGCGATCGCCCCATTTTATTTGAATCCAATTCTCAACACAGTGATGACTTTAGTTTGTCACAAATGGTTGCTCTGATTGCTGATACATTCGGTATTCACATCAAGCCACACTATCAAGATACATTAAAGAAAAATCTTTTAACTCGCATCCGGGCACTGGGATTATCCTCACTCAATGAATACTATCAGTTCTTGGTGGCAAGAAATCAATTAGTTCCTGGTGCGACAGAGTGGCGAGAACTAATCTCTTTACTCACTGTCACTGAAACTTATTTTTTTCGAGATCAGGGGCAGATGTCGCTGCTCAAAAATCAGCTGCTGCCAGAGTTAATCGAGCGCAAACGGGAGCTTAGTTTAACTCAGCGCAACCCTGCTAATGGAGAATTTTATCGGCCGACATTACGGCTTTGGAGTGCCGGGTGTTCCACTGGTGAAGAAGCTTACTCACTTGCCATTCTGGTGAAGGAACTGATCCCTGACAATGAGACATGGGACATTCTGATTTTAGGCACAGATATTAATCAACCCGCGATCGCCCTGGCTCAACAAGGAATTTACAGCGATTGGTCTTTTCGGACAACCACTCCAGAGATCAAAAATCGCTACTTTCGATCCCACAAAAAAGGTTGGAAAATCGATCCTGCTATTCAAGCAATGGTTACGTTTCAACCTGGAAACCTGATGCAGGATAACTTTCCTGCTTATGCATCCAGGATTCACGATTTCGATTTGATTATTTGCCGCAATGTGTTTATTTATTTTGACTTCAACGCGATCGCACAAATTATAGACAAATTTTACTGCTCTCTGACACCGGGAGGTTTTCTGCTCACAGGCCACACCGAATTACACGGGCAAAAAACTGAACCGTTTAAAGTCAAAAATTTTCCGCAATCTGCGGTTTATCAAAGGCATACCTTGCTCAACGAGCATAGCAAAGTCTTGAATAGCATAACACCTGCTGCCATTGAGAGCAGGGAAACCAAAATTTCTTCCCCCTCTCTCTCAACCTTGGGGATGGGGTTCGACGTGAGCGCAAACACTCAAACTCTTTTAGATGCAGCCAAAAAATCGCTAATTCAAGAAGCTTATGCCGATGTCATTCAAATAGCGCAACAACTGATTGCTCTTGCCCCCCAAGACTTTCAGGCATATTGTTTGATGGCAGAAGCTTACGCGAATTTTGGCGATTACTCCCAGGCGAATCAGGCGTGTCAGCAGGCACTCCAGATCAGCCCATTGGCGATCGAACCCTATCATTTATTGGCTCAAATCGCTGAAGAGCAAGGAGATCGCGACAGCGCCAAATTATTTTTAAAACGTATTATTTATCTCGCTCCTAATTCTGTTACTGCTCACCTGGAATTGGGTTCTATATACGAACGAGAGGGAAATGAAAAACAGGCTCAAAAAACCTGGCGATCGCTTCTAGAAATTTTGCAAAATCTACCCCAACAAGCGATCGATTCCCATAACCAGCAAACCACTGCTGAATTAAAAGCACACGTTCTTAAGCACTTAAATTCAACTAGTTATGAGCCATGAATCTTATTTAATGTTTAACCTCAATCACTCACGCTATGGCATTCCGGCTACAGCCGTGCAAGAACTCTTCTTTCTGCCAGAAGTGACTGCGATCGCACAAACTCCCAGCACAATTTTAGGCGTGATTAACCTGCGAGGAAAGTTTCTCCCCGTGATGGATTTATATCACCGTTTAGAACAAGCACGTCCCCCTTTTCAATTGACTGACAGCATGATTGTCCTGGAGTGGCAAACTCAACGAATCGGAATCATCGTCAATCAAGTGGATAGCGTGCAAGTGATCGCACCCGATCGGATTGCTGCTAATGTTTGTGGTCAATCAAAAGAGAGTTTGCCGGATAGATTGCTGACTGGCATTGCCAACGTTGAGGAGGGCATCGTTACATTGCTCAATCCCGAATTGTTGGTGCAACACGCCTTTATAGAGACTGTTTTCAATCTAAATTCTGATTTTAACAACGGCTCAGTCAATGACGCACTAAAACACCCCTCTGATTCAGCCCTAAATCAAGGCTTATACGATCATTTTGATTCGCAGGAGCGACAGATTTTGCAAGAGCGAACTGAAGCTCTCCGATGTTCGATTGATGACGAAGATTCGGCGTCGCTCTTGCCTCTGGCTGTTGTGGGGTTGGGGGGTGAGTACTTCGGGTTTGGCTTGGAAACGGTGCATGAGTTTACCGAGATTCACAAGATTACCCCGATTCCCTGCTGTCCGCCGCACATTGTTGGCAACATCAACTTGCGGGGCGAAATTGTCACCTTAATTAACATCAATAATGTGGTTGATCTGCCCATGAATGGGGTGCGATTGCATCAGCAAGCTGTTGTTGTGCGTCTGGATCAACGAGTGGCGGGCATTGCTGTGGATGACATTTTTGATGTGACGTATGTTCATCCCTCCCAAATAACCACGGCTCCAATTGCCCTGAATTCTGCCAAAGACGACTATCTCCAGGGTGTCGCACCTTATCGCGATCGCATGATGAGCATCATCAATTTATCTAAATTGCTCACTTCAGAGGTGTTAGTTGTCAATGAAGAAGTCTAACGCTTATAAATCTAGGGTTAGGTTTCGTTTCACAGATCATCAATGAGATTCGCAGCAAATTCGCAGAGATAATGTAGCCCAGAAACTACAAAATGTTGTGCAATTTTCCGTTGATTCAAAAGTGCGATCGCAAAGATTACAAATGATAGAAATATTGGGAAATTTTTGAACTCATTCATTCACAAGAGATAACAAGATGCAAAGTAAGCGAAATTGGAAACTGAGATACTGGATTATGGGTAGCTATGCAGTTCCCATTCTGGCGTTGGTAATTTCTGCGGGGCTGATATTCATTAATATCAACCTAGTGAGTCAGCGAGCGCAGAATTTAGTTTCTTCCTATAACGTTAATTCAGCGATTAATGCCCTTGCCACGAATGTACAGAGCGGTTCTAAGTCAGTTCGGGGCTATTTGTTAGAAAAAAATCAGACATCCTTTGACGAATACCAAAAATCTCAAAGAAGCTTCAATGAGCTTTTGTCAAAGCTAATGTCGCTTGCCAGAACAGAGCAAGAGCAACAGTCATTAACCAGGCTAGAGGGGCTGCTAAATAATTTAATGGTTGTCGAGGATGATTTGATTGGCAAAGTGAATCAAAGCAAGGTTCAGGAAGCTATTGAAACCTGGAGTAACGAAAATGCCCGCAGTATGGTTGATCGCCTGACAAGTGCAATCAATGAAATTCAGCGCCGAGAAGACCAGAATGTGATTGTGGCTGCCAAGCAACAACAAGTAGCGCTTGATAAACTCAAGCTCACAATTGTGTCCACCACTGGACTTTCCTTGCTGTTGTCGGTTTTGACTGGCATCTGGATAATTAGCCGCACTGCTCAACGGATAAATGAATCAGCCAGTGCCATCGCCACCTCGACGACTGAAATTGCCGCCACAATCGAGCAACAAGAGCGTACTGCCAATCAACAGGCAGTCTCGGTTAGCGAAACCACCACTACAATGGACGAACTCAGCGCCTCTGCCCAACAATCTGCCCAGCAAGCATCCACTGCCTCAACCAGCGCTCAACAGGTCTTAAATTTAGCAGATCAAGGCAATCAATCACTGAACCGCACCTTGGAAGGAATGGCAGCCTTGAGCCACAGAGTCAGTGCTGTAGCAGACCAAATGCTGCGCCTGAACGAACAAACTAAGCAAATTGGCAGTATTTCCGGGTTGGTGAGTGACTTAGCAAATCAAACCAATATGCTAGCGCTAAATGCGGCAGTAGAGGCAGTCCGCGCGGGGGAACAGGGGAAGGGCTTTGCAATCGTCGCCGCTGAAATTCGCAAACTGGCAGACCAGAGCAAGAAATCGGCTGAAAAAATTAATGTGCTGGTCAATGATATTCAATCCGCCATCAACTCAACCGTTGTGATGACAGATGAAAGTACAAAAACTGCTCAACAGGGGGCGGCAATAACTAAGCAGACGGTGGAGGTCTTTACCAGTGTTACCGAGTCCGTCAACCGGATGGTATTGAATATTCAGCAAATCTCGTTAAACGCTAGCCAGCAATCCACTGCGGTTCAGCAAATTTTACAGGCAATGAATGCACTTAATAGCTCTGCTAGAGAAACAGCGATCGGCATCAGTCAGACTCGCATTAGCACTCACCAACTCAATGATGCAGCCTACAAATTACAGAGTGTTGTGTAGGGGCAGGGGGCAGAGGGCAGGGGGAAATGACCCCTTCCTCGTTAATTATTTGCAGGTCGATGTAACAAGGGTGCAGGTCGATGCAACAAAGGTGCAGGTTGATGCAACAAAGGTGCGAGTCGATGCAACAAAGGTGCGAGTCGATGCAACAAAGGTGCGAGTCGATGCAACAAAGGTGCAGATCAAGAAACTTGTGTGTACACCTTAGCTTTATGGGGTCAATCTAAAATCCAAAATTGTGTGATGGCAATATCTAGAAATCCTTGAACTCATTCACTCACAAAAGATAACAACAAGATGGAAAGCAAGCGAAACTGGAGACTAAGATACTGGATTATTGGCGGGTATGCCGTTCCCGTGCTGGCATTGTTAATTTCTGCCGGTGTGATGATTATGAATATCAACACTGTGAACAAACGATCGGAAGACTTAGTTGCTTCTTACGAGGTAAATTCAGTCGTTAGTGACCTTAATGTTAATGTGCAAAGTGGTGCTAAGTCAATCCGAGGCTATTTGTTGGCAAAAAATCAACAGTCGCTTGAGGACTACCGCCAGTCTCAAAAGGACTCCAAGGAATTTCTCGCAAAAATGATGACACTTGCCCGATCAGAAAAGGAACGACAGTCTTTAACCAAACTGGAGGGACTGCTGAATAACCTAACTGCTTTGCAGTATGACCTGATTGCAAAGGTAGATGAGGGCAAAGTTAGAGAAGCCGTTGAAACCTGGATCAAGGGAAATGCCCACTCTCTAGTTGAGGATGTTGTAGACCTGATCGAACAAATACAGCTTCGAGAAGACCAGATTGTTGCAAACGCCGCGAAACAGCAGCAAGAGGCGCTTAATGCTCTCAAGCTCACGGTGATGTTAGCAAGTGGAGTCTCCCTAGTACTATCTGTTTTGATTGGCATCTGGGTCATTAGCCGCACTGCCCGTCAGATGAACGCTTCTGCCAGCGCGATCGCTGCTTCTACAATCGAAATTACCACAACAATTGAGCAGCAAGAACGCACCACCATGCAACAAGCCAGCTCTGTCAACCAAACCACTACCACAATGGATGAATTGGCGGCTTCATCGCGCCAGTCTGCCGAACAAGCAGAAGCCTCAGCCGCAGGCGCGCGGCAGGTGTTGTTGCTGGTAGACGGTCGCACTCAAGAGGGTCAGTTCAGCAAATCGAGTCTACGCGAGAAAGTAGGCGACATTGCCGCCCAAATTCTCCATTTGAGCGAACAAACCAATCAAATCGGCACGATCTCCACCCTGGTTAGCGACTTGGCAAGTCAAACTAATATGCTGGCGCTCAACGCGGCAGTAGAAGCGGTGCGAGCCGGGGAAAATGGCAAAGGCTTTGCGGTTGTTGCTACCGAAATTCGCAAACTCGCAGACCAGAGTAAGCGATCGGCTGAAAAAATTAATGTACTGGTTTTAGACATTCAAAAATCAACCAATTCCACCGTCATGGTGACTGGTGAAGGCACGAAAACTGTAGAAAAGATTGTAGATGCCATCAAAACGATCGCAATAAATGGTCAACAAATTTCCCTTACTTCCAATCAACAAGCGATCGCAGTGCAACAGGTGGTAGAAGCCATGAACTCACTCAACATTGCCGCCAGAGAAACCGTCTCTGGCATTAGTCAAATTAAAGTCGGCACCCAAAGACTGAATGATGCCGCCCAAGAACTAAAAGCCGTTGTCTAAAAATATATTGGAGTTACAGCTATGTTAAAAAATATGTCTCTGCATGGACGATTGATGGGTTCATTTTTGCTGATGGGCGGTATCGTCATGGTCGTAGGGTTTTTCGGCTGGCGGGGTACTCATCAATTAAGTAGCCATATCGACACCCTCAGTAATAACAGCCTCCCCAGCATCGACGGATTGTGGAGAGTTAATGAAGGGCAGACTCAGATCCAGTCGGCAGAACGAGCGATTACCAACCCCGAACTACCCTCCGCAACCAAACAGTCTGAGTTAAATCGAATGCAGGCAGCCTGGAAGCAGATTGACGCAGGTCTTGAGGAATATGAAACTACGCCCCGCACGCGCGACGAGGATAAACTCTATCAGACGTTTAAGCAACAGTGGCAGGCGTGGAAGCAAGATCATGCTGCCTATCTTCAGGCTTACCAGGATTTTGCCCGGTTAGGTGTTGTAAACCCCACTGCCAGACAGCTGGAATTGACCAGCCAGAAGCGAGAAAATTCTCCAGAAATGAAGGTAGCGATCGCTGCTGCCGATCGACTGACAAAACTCAAACAAAACGCTGTTATCGAAAATGATGTTTCCTTTGCGGCGGCAACTGACTCATTGTTGCAACTGATCAAAATTAATCAGGATACTGCTGAAGATGCAAATAAAGCTGCCAGTGACGATACCCGCTTGACCACAGGTTGGGTGCTTACTGGTATTATTGCTGGGCCTCTGGGGGCAATCTTACTAGGATTTTTTCTGAGCAACAAAATTGCTAAACCGTTGACAGGCAAAATTGCTCAAATTGTTCAAACAATGGCTGCCTCTACCAATGAAATCGCCGCTACGGTTGAGCAGCAAGAACGGACTGCGACTCGGCAGGCAACTTCTGTCAATCAAACCACTATCACCATCGATGAATTGGGAGCCTCATCGCAGCAGTCAGCCGAACAGGCAGAATCGGCGGTAGCAGGCGCACGGCAGGCGTTGATCCTTGCAGGTAACGGTGCTGATGCTGTAAAACGCACCCTCAAGGGCATGGAAACCCTACAGCAGAAAGTCGCAGCCATTGCGGAGCATATCACACGCTTAAATGAACAAACCAAGCAGATTGACAGTATCTCCGGTCTGGTGGGCGAGTTGGCAAATCAGACTAATATGCTGGCGTTAAATGCGGCTGTAGAAGCAGTCCGGGCAGGGGAGCATGGTAAAGGCTTTGCCGTTGTCGCTGCGGAAATTCGCAAATTAGCAGACCAGAGCAAAAAATCAACCGAAAAGATCAGCACCTTGGTAGGGGACATTCAATCTGCCATTAACATCACTGTCGTTGTCACCCATGAAGGCACTAAAACTGTGGAAGAAGGGACGCGAATTGCCCAGGAAACGTCAGAATCCTTTGCTGGTGTAGAAGGTGCAGTGAATAACATCGTCATCAATAGTCAACAGATTTCACTCAATATCAACCAGCAAGCGATCGCCATTCAGCAAATTGTCTCTGCCATGAATGACCTAAATATTGCTGCGCGTGAAACTGCCAGTGGCATTAGCCAGATCCGCTCTGGTACTCAACAACTAAACGAGTCAGCGCAAGCACTCAAGGCAACCATTTAGTCGCTCAACCCTTACTATGGTTTGGTTAAAGGGGAAAGGGAAAAGGGGAAAGTTTTTGAATACATCCTTTACCCGCAACCCCATTCCCCAGACCAAACTCGATTGTGAAAAATGCTTATCCGAAGCGTATTGGCTCAACCTCTAACTACTTAAAACTATTATGATCGATGATGAAGAACTGAGAGACGTTTTCAAAGTAGCCAGCGAAGAACACCTGCAAAACCTGGATGATGGATTGCTGCATCTGGAAAACCATCCCGACGATCTGGCTGTCCTGGAAGCCTTGATGCGAGAGGCGCATTCTCTCAAAGGCGATGCCAATATGCTAGGAATCAAAGATATAGGCACTCTGGCACATCAAATTGAGCATGTTTTGACTCAACTCAAGCAACAAGAAAACCCTGCATCCTCGTTGGGCAATGGCACAACAGACACGCCCTATGAACGCCTTGCTCATGCGATCGCCGCTATCCGCAAACTCGTTCATGAAGCCGTCACCGGAGAACCTGCCAGGGTTGATACCTTTTCTGTTCTGGCAGAATTGATGGGAGCAAGGGGAGCAGGGGTAGATGAGGGGGATGAGGGGGACAAGGGGACAAGGGGACAAGGAGATACGGAGAATGAAAAGATCCTCTCTGCATTCTCCACACTCCACACTCCACACTCCACACTCTACACTCCACACTCTACACTCCATACTCCACACTCCACACTCAGCACTCTACACTCTACACTCCACACTCCACACTCAGCACTCAGCACTCCACACTCAGCACTCAGCACTCAGCACTCAGCACTCAGCACTCAGCACTCTTCTAGCTACCGCATCGAAACCATCCGCGTTGGTACTCGCCACCTGGATACGTTGATGACGCAAGCAGGAGAGTTAACTGTAACCAAAATTCGGATTGCTCATCGGCTGGGAGAAATTGAGGCGATCGCTAATTTGTGGGAAGAATGGAATCGAGATTTATTCACTAATCGGTTTGCGTTCAGCCGAGAGCAACAAGGCGATGTCGCCCTCCAACGTCTAGAAACTTTTCATCATCACTCGGAAAAACGATTAGAGCAATTGGGCCATTTGGTGAAAACCTTGCAGAGTTCCCTTTCGGAAGACACAACCCGACTGGAACAACTAAGTAGTGATCTAGAAGAAGGTATTCGTACCCTGCGATTGCTGCCCTTTGCAACGATTTTCAACCTCTTCCCACGGATGGTGCGCGATCTGGCGCAGCAGCAGGGAAAATTGGTGGAGTTAATCCTGGAAGGCAAAGACACCCTTGCCGACAAACGCCTGTTGGAAGAAATGAAAGATCCGCTAATGCACATCCTGCGAAATGCGATCGATCACGGGATTGAGTCACCACAAGAACGGGAACGGCTAGGAAAACCAACAACGGCAACGATTCGGCTCAAAGCTTATCAAACCCCCACTAACATTGTGCTGGAAATCAGTGATGATGGCCGGGGGCTTGACCTGGATAAAATCAAACAAATAGCGGTGAAACGGGGCATTTGCGGGGAGGAAGAATCAGCAGCAATGACTCCCAGCCAGATCCAGGCGTTGATCTTCGCACCAGGATTTTCAACAGCCCCCCTAGTGACAGAAGTATCAGGACGGGGTGTGGGGTTGGATGTGGTGCAAACCAATGTCGAGAAATTGAAAGGTACGATTCAGGTAGAATCGTTTCCCAGACTGGGATGTACGCTGCGCGTCAATCTCGGTATCACCTTGGCAACCGCCCATGTCTTGATTGTGCAAGTGAACCAAATGCCCTATGCCATCCCAGTGGAGTTTGTACAAACCGCTTGCTTAATCAAGTCAGAAGAGATTTTTCCCTTGGAGGGACGGGACACAATAATTCGGGATAGTCAACCCATTTCGATTGTGCAGTTGGCCGATCTATTAGAACTGCCCCCGATGCCATCTGGGTTAACTCAAGAAACAGCACTTTCCTGTATTATTCTTCAGGTTGGGCAAGCACAACTAGGTGTAGTGGTGGATGCCTTAGTGGATGAGCAAGATGTACTGATTAAACCCCAAAGTCATTTACTTAAACGAGTCCGCAATGTTTCCGGGGCAACAATTTTAGGCACTGGAGATGTGTGTATGGTGCTGAATCCCCAGGATTTGGTAAAGTCAGCCCGATCGCGATCGCAATCCCTCTCTTCTACCCACACTCGTCAAGTTGCGCCTACAAAACCAACCGTCTTATTAGTTGAAGATTCTATTGCCACACGCACGCAAGAAAAGCGGATTTTAGAAACCGCAGGCTATCAAGTAATTACTGCTGTGGATGGTTTGGATGGATTGAACAAGCTGCGATCGCACGCTGTTGATGCCGTTGTTAGCGATGTGCAAATGCCAAATCTCGATGGCTTGGGGTTAACTGCCAAAATCCGCCAATATCAAGAATATAGCGAACTTCCAATTATCCTGGTTACTTCGCTTGCCAGCGATGAAGATAAACGCCGGGGTGCGGAAGCCGGAGCCAATGCCTACATTATCAAAGGCAGCTTTAATCAAGAAGCCTTGCTGTCAACCCTCAAACGGTTAGTGTAGAGGTTTTCGGATGAATGAAGAATAATTTTCTCTTAAAATCTCAACTTACTGTCAATTGATGAAAAACCCTGCCCCGATTCGTGTCTTTCTGGTGGAGGATTCCCTCGTCGCCTTAACCATCCTCAAGCGGATTCTGGCGAGTTCCCTGGAAGTGGATGTGGTGGGAACTGCTTCCAATGGTGTGGAAGCATTAGAGCGAATTCCAGCCGCACAGCCCCAGGTAATCTGCACCGATCTACACATGCCCAAAATGGATGGACTGGAACTCACCCGCCGGATTATGGCAGACTATCCCCGTCCCATTCTGGTGATCAGCACCTCCGTCAACACTCAAGAAGATTCCCGCAATGTTTTTAAACTGCTGCAAGCGGGTGCTTTGGATGTTTTTCCCAAACCTAACATTGACTCACTTTCCGACTATGAACAAGTCAAGCACGAATTAATCAACCGGATCAAAGTTCTGGCAGGGGTTACAGTCTTTACTCGCCACACTTCCCGTGCGACGGTAGAACCCAGAATGCATCCTGTTAGCCCCAAAAGTAAGCCAGAACCATTCAACTCAAAACCTGTCAGTAACTCGCAATTCCCCATTCGTAATTCCCCGTCGCTGCCCAAAGTCGTGGCGATCGGAGCCTCCACAGGCGGCCCCCAGGCATTGTACGCGATCCTAAAACAACTGCCTGCAAACTTTCCCGTACCTATTCTGTGCGTCCAACATATCAGCGAAGGATTTCTGCAAGGACTGGTAGATTGGCTAGCAGCAGAATGTTTCCTGCGGGTGACGATCGCCCAACCGGGAGAATTTCCCAAACCGGGTACTGTCTACTTTGCTCCCGAACGACAACACCTGCAACTCGACAGTCAAGGGCGATTAACCGCCATCAGCACCCCTCCTGTTTCCGGGCATCGTCCCTCCGTTACAGCTTTGTTTCAAGCCGTTGCCACCTGCTACCCGCGATCGGCGGTTGGTATTTTGCTGACTGGCATGGGACGGGATGGTGCAGATGGATTACAAGCGATCGCCCAAGCCGGAGGCACTACCATTGCCCAGGATGAACAAACCTGCGTTGTCTTCGGGATGCCCAAAGAAGCGATCGCTCTGGGAGCCGCCCAACATATTTTGGCGATCGGCGAAATTGCTCCCATGCTACTGAATCGAATCTGCTACATCAACTCTAAACATTCTTAGACATCTTTTGTCCATTTGATATTTTATCATCTGTGTAATGTCTGTAATCAGGAGCCAATAAATTTTCGTACAGCTTCGCGCAATTGTTCAGCATCAAAAGGTTTGATCAGATATTCTGTTGCACCCGCCAGATGACCCTTCACCCGGTCGAAGGGGGAATCTTGAGAAGTCACCATAATCACGGGCAAATGCTGAAATTGGGGCAGGCTCCGCACCGTGCGGCAAAACTCCAACCCGTTTACATCCGGCATCTGCACATCCAATAGCAAGACTGAAATCCGTTGATGATAAATGACCGACAGAGCATCAACCGCGTTAGCGGCTGTTATTACTTGATAGTCCGGTTCTAACGCTCGTTTAATCATTTGATGAATCACAGGGCTATCATCAAGCGCGAGAACAATCGGTGAGCTTGTCGTACCATTTGACATACTTTACAAGTCGATGAGTCAATCATCGTTGGCATTTAGCCTAGCATTCCCAAAGTCAGACTTGAACAATTGATATGTTGATAATTTTATACATACTTTAAGTACTTTTAACCAGAGGCTCAACCGGAATTTGAATCAAGAACTCGCTGCCTTTCCCAAGTTCTGAGGAGCATTTCAAAATGCCGCCATGTTTTTCAACCACAATTTGGTAGCTGATGGACAGTCCCAGCCCGGTTCCCTTGCCGATGGGTTTGGTGGTGAAGAATGGATTGAACAGTTTTTGCTGGGTTGTTTCTGTCATCCCAGAACCGTTATCTCGAATCCGAATCACTACACTATCTGCGTGGGAAAATTGAGATAGATCGGAATTACCCGATTTTTCTCTACTAATGAGTTCTGTTTGAATGGTAACGATCGGATTAGGCGTTTCATCTAAGGCATCGATCGCATTACCCAAAAGATTCATAAATACTTGATTCAATTGCCCCGCATAACAATCAACAGGCGGTAAATTATCGTATGCTTTAATCACTTGAATCTCAAACTTGGCACTAGTTAATTTCAAGCGACTCTTCAAAATTAACAACGTGTTTTCAATCCCTTCATGGATATCCACAGGTTTCATCTCGGCTTCATCCAGACGCGAGAAGTTCCGCAGAGATAGGACAATTTGCCGAATTCTTTCTCCACCCATTTGCATCGACGACAATAAATTAGGCAAATCTTGCATCAAGAAATCAAGATCCATAGCCTCTATCTTTTCCTGAATAGCATCAGTTCCATTGGGATAGGTTGCCTGATAAAGATGCAATAGTTCCAGCAAATCCCGAACATAGTTGGTTGCATAAGCAATATTACCGTTAATAAAGTTGACCGGGTTGTTGATTTCGTGGGCAACTCCGGCCACCAATTGTCCCAGGCTCGACATCTTCTCTTGCTGTACCAGTTGCATTTGGGTTTCTTGTAACTGGCTCAGTGCATTCCCCAGATAGGTGGCTTGAGTTTGAGCGGCAAAGGCGGTTGCTCGTGTTTGGGCAAGCAGTTCTGCCTGATCGAGAGCGATCGCTACTTGATCTGTGACAGCTTTGAGTAACCGGACTTCGCTATCAGTCCATTGGCGCGAACCGCGACAGTGATGGCAAACAATAGCACCCAATTGACCAGAATGGGTTCTCAGTGGTAGCAACAGCACCGAGGTTACTGCCAGTTGATGCAGCAGGGCGCGATCCTCCGGGGTGAGTGCTTCTGAGGTAGTAGAAACATCCTCAATCCGTAGCATCTCTAGATTTAAGATAGTTTCTGCCAGAATGGAGCCTGGCCCAAGGGAAAGTTCTCCCAACACCATCTGAATCTCTGGGTTAGTCGCTTCATGAGTCACCATAAAGTTGAACCGATCTTTGTTGGGCAGACACCACACAAAGTCACAGCGATCGACTTGCAACAGACTATGAATCTCATTTACTGCCGTTTGTAAAATCGTGTCCAGATCCAAAGAATTACGGATTTGATTTGCCAGATTAAACAGAATTGAATCTTGTTGACCAACCAATTCCTGAATAATCAATTGCTGTTTTAGTTGTTTGATTTCCGGGATCATTTGACGCAGCTTCGTGGTGTTGCGCTTTAGCTCCAATTGCGCCACTACTTGATGGCTGAGTGTCTGCAATCCTTTCTGTTGTTTCTGGCCCAGATCGCGCGGTTCAAAGTCCATGACGCAGAGTGTACCCAGAACGCAACCGCCAGCCGTTATCAGGGGAACTCCGGCATAAAATCGGATATTGGGAGCATTTATAACGAAGGGATTGGTGGCAAAGCGGGGATCAGCCAAGGTATCTGGAATCACAAATACATCTGACTGGCGAATGGTGTAGTTACAAAATGTGAGGTCTCGTCGAATTTCTGTTAATGCGATTCCCACTTTAGACTTAATTAACTGGCGATCGGCTCCAATAAAACTCACCAGTGCCATTGGAGTTTGGCACAGATCGGCCGCCAGTGCTGTCAAGTCATCTAATGCCCGATCGGGTACAGAATCCAAACCCTGAAACTGATACACTGCTTTGAGGCGTGTCAGTTCGCTGGAGCAGGGCATCGTTGTACAAGAGAGCATGGAATCAAGTAGTAATTCAGGGATTTTCATAGTTTTATTTTTATTGAGGTGCGATCGCCAATTTGACGGTGAAACAGGTGTTTTTGATGGTGCTTTCCGCCGCGATCGCGCCAGCGATTTGTTCCACCAACTTCTCGATCAGTGTTAGTTTCAAGCCACTACCGCTATATTTCCAGGGATCGTGGTTGAGAATGCGGTAGAACTGATCAAAGATGCAGGATTTTTCTTCCAAGTTAATTTAAACTCCGGTGTTGCTGACTTTAACAAGGAGTGAAAAGATGCTGTTAGCGGATAGCTAAGGTTTAGCCCGTGCTGACTTCTCAACTCTGGCTAACACTGTAATGATTCCCTTTGATGGCGTATATTTGTAGGCATTATTCACAAGTTTTGTAACAATGCGACTGAGGCTGAACATAGATAGCAATTCGCATTTTGAAACATTTGTACTGAGATTGGAGCCTTCAAAAACTTTCAAGCTCGATCCTTTGAATAACATAATGAGAGTTTCAGCCGTTTGAAGTGACTGAAATCACGGGGTATATTAATCGCGTTGGCGTAGCGTCTTGTAGAGAGCGTCTGGGGTTTCCACGCCAGTTCCTAGAACGGGGGGAACCCCCGGAACGGACTGGCTCCCCATGAGCGACTGCTGACGCAAAGGCGCTAAGAATCTAAATTCTAGATTTTTAAAACATTAACTTTCATATCATGTCCGGCTAATTAGTTATAATTCCCGAATCTATGCAAAAAGACCAAAAACCCTTCCCTTCTGCCCCTCGGCCACTGAGCGACTTGCCCTGACTTGTGCCGAGCAAAGCCGAGGTAGCGTAATCGTTGGCGCAGCCTCTCGTAGAGAAGGAAGCCGAAGTGCTGCCCCTCTGCGGTCTTAATGATAAGTCTTTAATCGGACACGATATCACACCCTATTCAAAGCTTTAAGAGTAGGGAAACCTAACGCCGCAAAAGAACCTCCCAGGTAGAGCCACCAACTACACCGTCAGGTTCTAAGCCATAGCGCTTTTGTGCTGCTTTTACCGCTGCTTCGGTTGTCTCGCCAAAGTCTCCATCGGCATTACCTTTCAAGAAACCAAGCTTTTTCAGTTGTTGTTGCAACTTAACAACTTCAGAACCACGTAATCCTATACGCAAAATTGGTAATCCTTCTGAGGTGTATTGAATACCAGGAGTTCGTTTTGTAGTTGTGTTTGACTGAGTTCTAGTAGTTGATGTAGTACGCTTCGGCGGTTTCTGTGTGCTAGAAGTCGTAGTTTTTCTGGGAGTAGCAGGTCTTGGTTCAGGGTTGGTCGTAACTTGGGTTACAGCTTTTTTTGGAGGAGTAGGTTTTGGTCTGGTCGGAACTTGTGTTACAGCTTTTTTTGGGGTACTAGGTCTTGGTTCTAGTCTGGTCGGAACTTGTGTTACAGCTTGTCTCGGAGGGTTGGGGTTGGGATTTGCAACGTTGGTGAGGTTACTAGCCTGGGTGGGAACAGGAAAATTTGTAGCTGAGTTAAATCTTGGCTGGGATGAAGGGACGATTGATGCTGCTACTGGCTGATTAGGAAAAAGTCGTTGCCAAGTGCTGGCATCAACAACGCCATCTGGATTCAAGCCAGCTGCTTGTTTAAACCGAGAAACAGCACTAGCTGTATTCTCACTATAAATACCATCTACTGCACCAGAATAAAAACCCAAAAGTTTTAGAGCTGCCTGAAGTTCAGATACACGTTCGCCTTGGCTACCAACTTTCAGGCTAGGACGGTTAATACTATCTTGAGGATTTACTTGGGCAATTTTTTGTGGCGCTGCTATTGATACTAGAGTCGTTGAGGCAATGAGCAGAGGCGTAGCGGAAAACAAGAGTATTTCAATGGCTGATAAAGATTTAGACCTCTTTGGCCGTTTTTCCATTTTACAGCGATTTACAGTTGGATATAGTAATTTTAAGTAACTCAAAATACTTGCTGTCAGGCTGCGTTGCATGGAATTCACTCCCAGAATATTCTCATGCTAATGGTACAGCCGCTTGGTCTAAAAAACAGCTGCTGCATTTTACAATATGTCCGACGGGCGTGGCTGCGGCACATTCTCAGTTCGCGATCGCTCGATTAATTGCTTCTTCTTGACCAACCAAAGACAAGTAAGGCTCTTTTAAATACTTACAGGCTGAAGCGATCGCATCCTTGGCACTCACCGCCGCAATCAATTCTTGAAACTTGGTGTCAAAATCAATTCCTAAGCCCAAAATTTCATACCAGCCGTATATCTGAGCAATTTGCCCGTTCGTTTGTTTACCTAAAGCGTATTGCCCCAATATCTTGTTTTTAGCAGCTTGGAGTGCGCTTTCGGATACTTCAGTAGTACACAATAAATCTACTTCTGTACGCAGTCCTTCTAGGGCAATGCTGGTATTCTCCGGTGCTGTACCGATATAAACTACAAAGGACGCTGGAAAGAGCCTTGTGGAGTAAAAGGCAGATACTTCGTAAGCTAAACCTCGTTTTTCCCGCAATTCGACGAACAAGCGGCTAGAAAGCCCATTTCCCAAGTAGGTACACAGCAATTTTAATGGAGGGTAGTCTACAGAATTCACTGATGTTCCTAAATAACCAAGCATCACGATTGATTGCTGTGTCTGTACTGGCTTGAGCCTTACCTGCGGTTCTATCTTAATCTCAGGTAAATTCAGTATTGGTAGTGCTTGGGCTGGCGCTTGCCAATCAGCAAAAACTTCTTCCACCAACGTTGCTGCATCTGTGGGTGTGACTCTCCCAGCAATGCTAATTACTACATTATCTGGGCGGAAATAAGTTTGATGATACTCCACTAAATCTGCACGACTTAAGCGGCTCATAGTGGTTTCATCTCCTAGCACTGACATCGAGTAGGGATGATTTTGGTACATTACCTGTCGCATTTGTTCAAAGGCGACATTGAACGGTTGCTCTTTTTGGGAACGAATATCTTGGAGTGCTAAACGCCGTTCTAGTTCCACTTGAGTTTCGGGAAAAGTCGGCGATCGCAAAATCCGCCCTGCCAATGTTAAAATTTCCCCAAAATCGGATGTTACCGTTTTGAAAGATAGCAAAAAATAATCAGTGCCAGCATCCGCACTCAAACTCGCCCCTACAGACTCAACTTTTTCTGCAATTTCCAAGCTAGAAAGTCCATCACATCCTTTTGTCATCACTGCTGATAACAAATGTGCCAATCCTGCTTGCTCCCGGTTTTCGTTACAACTACCAGCACGCACAAAGATTCGCGCTGCAATAATGTCCGCAGCCGGATTTTCTGCCACCAGCACAACAAGTCCATTGTTCAATACGGTGCGATGGATGGGTGATTTTTGCAGCAAGGTTGTCATTTATCATTTGTCCTTTGTCATTTGTCTTTTGTCTTTTGTCATTTGTCTTTTGTCATTCGTCTTTTGGTAATGACTAATAACTAATGACTAACATGGTTTAAGTATCGTAACTGCGTAATTCTGTGGCGATAGATACTGTTTAGCTAATTTTTGCAATTCTTGGGCATCAAATGACTGAATCTGCTGGGGATATGTCACAGCTAATTCCGCTTGGGCAATGGTATTGTAATATCCATAAAGCCCTGTAAGTTGATTTGGTGTTTCGGTAGAAAACGCATACTCATTACATAGCAACCTGCGTGTGCGGGCAAGTTCTTGTTCGCTAATTCCTATAGTCTGCAAATCATCCAAATGAGCGCAAATTAAAGATTCAACTTTCTCCAGATTTTCTGGTTCTAACCAGGCAGTAATTGTAAATAAACTTGATTCTCGTTGTAGAGAAAAACTACTGCAAATTCCCTGTACCAATTGCAAATCTTCTCGTAAATCACGCACTAAACGCGAACTCCGTCCTTCTGCCAATAACACTGACAAAAAATCTAAACCATAGCCAGTACGGATATCATCTACTCCGGGTACCAGCCACGCCATCAACAATCGCGCTTGCTCTATGCGTGGTAAACACAGTTCTTGACGGTGAATTCCGGCGATCGCTGGCTTTGTCACTTTCTCAAACTGCGGACAATTCGAGCGTTCGGCAAAATCAGCAAATGAATGATTTACCATTTCCCAAGCTGGTTGCTGGGCAATACCCCCAGCAATTACCACCGTCATGTTTTCCGGCTGATAGTGAGCGTGATGAAAACAGCGCATTGCTTCTGGCGATTGCTGCATCAGTTCTTGCTCGGTACCCAACACCGAACGTCCGTAAGGGTGATGCGGATAGATGCTTTGAATTAAAGCTTGAAATCCTATCCAGTCGGAATCGTCCTGACATGAGCGAATTTCCTCTAGGACTACATCCCGTTCCCGGCTAAATTCATCTTCTGGAATTGCCGCATTGAGTAGTAGTTCTCCCAAGTAGGGCAGAGTATCTTTTAAATAAGGGGCAGCTGTAGTGAGTGAATAATGAGCATAATCATAGCTTGTCGCCGCATTACTCACGCCACCCCGGTTTTCAACTTTGGAATCGAACATTCCAGGGGGTAGCGTCGCCGTACCTTTAAAAATCATGTGTTCTAAAAAGTGTGCCATGCCAAACCACGGTTTTGGCTCTAAGCTGGCTCCAGCACGCACCCAAACATCCGCCACAACTACAGGAGTAGTGGGAATTTCTTGATGAATAAAAGTTAAACCACTGTCTAGTCGGAAGATCGAGGCTGGAAATACGGTATTAGTTAGTTGTTTTAACAATTTTTTGTAGTTTTGACCACAATTTAACGCAATTGTGTCATTCTAACTCTGAACGCTACCTCATTTAGAATCAAGTTATACAGATTTAGAAGAATTATGCGATTGCTGTTCTCCAGATTACCGAAAAATTAGAAGCGTTATGCATTGAAAGGAAAATCGCAAATTAGTTAAAATACTGGAATCTCAATGACAAATTCTGTTCCTTCGCCAAGCACAGAATTGCAACTCAACCGCCCATCATGGGTTTCTTCGACAATTTGACGAGCGATCGCGAGTCCCAATCCCGTACCTTTGCCAACCTCTTTAGTTGTAAATAGGTGGTCGAAGATCCTTGCTCTAGTCTCCTCTGGTATTCCCTGACCGTTATCTTTGATGCGAATTTTCACTATCTTTTGGTCACTGGATACTTCGGTGTGAATCAGTATTTGCTGAGGTTCGGCTTCCACTTGAGCAAAATAACGCCCTTCAATGGATGTATCTAAGGCATCAATTGCGTTAGCCAGGATGTTCATAAATACTTGATTTAATTGTCCTAAAAAGCACTTAACTGGTGGTAATTTACCGTATTCAGTGATAACTTCAATTGCTGGACGTTTTTCGTTAGCTTTGAGGCGATACTTCAAAATCAACAGGGTACTCTCAATCCCTTCATGGAGATTACAAGCAACTTTTTCGGTTGTATCGGCTCTGGAGAAGGTGCGAAGGCTGGTACTAATGTCTTCAATCCGTCCTGAAGCTACTTTCATCGAGCCTACTAGCTTTGGTAAATCCTTAGTCAGGAATTCTAGGTCAATTTCTTCGCTATGCTCAATGACTGCGATCGCTGGATTAGGATAATGTTCTTGGTAGCATTGGATATGAGCGAGTAAGTCTTGAATATACTCTTCGGCATTGTTGACACTGCCTTTGAGAAATCCAATAGGATTATTAATTTCATGTGCCACCCCTGCAACCAAGTTGCCCAAGGTTGCCATTTTTTCATTTTGCACCATTTGTAATTGGGCTTGTTGGAAATTTTGCAGCGCTTCTTCTAAATCCTGAGATTTGTGCCGTAAATCAGCTTCAGATTCTTGTAGTGCGGCTTCAGCAAGTTTGCGTTCGCTAATATCTATGATTACGCCATCCCATATAATCGAGCCATCAGCTTGTCGCTCTGGTTGGGATGCACCTTGAAGCCATTTCACGGTTCCTGAAGGTGTGATAATTCGCCATTCGTGTCGAAATGGTGTGATATTTTCAGCAGAGTAAATCATCGCCTGCTGAATGCTGGCAAAATCATCTGGATGTTCCAGAGAACGGAGACTTTGCGTTCCTGTCATTATTTCTTCTGCTGTCACCTCATAAAGGTTGTAGCAGCCAGAACTGACGTAAGGCATTGAAGCTGAACCGTCAGGATTTAAACGTAGTTGGTAAATTGCCCCAGGAATATTATCAGCGAGTTTCTGAAAGCGGGCTTCGGTAACACGAAGTTGAGCTAGGGATTGCTCTAGTTGATGGGCATAATTTTGAGATTCTTGATAAAGGCGGGCATTTTCTAGAGAGATGGCGGCTTGAGCGCATAACAGTTGAATTACTTCAGTGCGATCGCTTGTAAATGCGCCAATCGTCAACTTATTTTCCAGATATAGTAACCCGATTAATTGGCCATGATGCAAAATCGGCGTACACAACACACTCTTGGGTTGTTGCTGCATCAAATATTGGTCAGTAGTAAAATCGTTTTTTACTGTTGCATCATCCAGCACCACAGTTTTTAAGCTGTGTTTGACATAGTTTACCAATGCGATCGGAATGTTTTGGCTGCTTGACAATGGTACAGATACTAGAGTCACCCCTTCATTAATGGTGGCAACAGCTTTAACCACTAAGTTGCCCTGTTCGAGTACAAGTAGGGCAGCTTTTTTTGCTCCAGCATTTTCCATCACCACTTGCAACAGGGTAGTAAGTAATTGCTCTAGTTGAATTTCACTGGAAAGAGCTTGTGAGACTTTAAAGATGGTGGAAAAATCGAGGGCTTCAGAAATACTGCTGCTAGAAAGGTTTGTGTGGATGGTTTGATGTGGAAATGATGACGCATCGACAGTTGAACTCAGTTGAAAGCGATGATGCTGCCCTTGCAAGATGGGAGCCAGGAGTTGAGGATAGCGTTTTTCTAAGTCTTCAGTTTTGGCTTTAGCACCCCAACGAGCATAGCAGTAATAAGCTTCTTGCATATAAACTTGGGCGATTTTTTCTTTGCCCCATTCGAGGTAGAACTTGGCAGCAAGCTCATTGCTCAAGGCTTCTTCTTGGATATATTCGTTTTCTTTTGCAAGAGTTATGGCGCGATCGTACAGTTCCATTGCTGCCATTTTTTCGCTCAGAACCCGATGGCGTTCTGCTTCCACCAAATCAAATTTGTGCTGAAAATTCATCGGTGCAAATTTGGCTCGAAACTGCAATTTTTCTTGATTTTCGCCAACCTTTAAGAGTAATTGCTCCTGTTGAGACGGTTCAGCCGTTGGATAGACAGCCAGCCGAGATAAAGAATCGTAATAGTAGAAAACAGGCACAGATAGCATTCCTATGCCACCGTTGAGGTATTGCTCTCCCTGATTTGCATTCTCAACCGCCGCAGAAAAATTCTCAAACAAATAACTGAGTGTTAACTTACTTAAGAAAAATATATGGAGTGTTAATTCGTCCTTTTCTTGGAGGAGCGCAGATAAAAGTTGTTCTTGATAATCTTCACCAATGAAGTTCTCTAGATTATCGCTAGATTCGGTTAAATTATTAATGCTTTGACAGATTAGATTCGACCAAGTTAATAAGCGCTGATTTTGGGCAAAATTAGACTCATAGGCTTTAATATCTGCCAAGAGAAGTTCCAAAATTTCTGTGCCACTTAAATAAACATAGAATAACTTGAAAATCATCGATGACAGCACATGAAAAAAATCGCCTGTTTCTAATCCAAGACTATGGGATTCTTGTAATAAACTAATTGAAGTGCGAACATGTTGTTTATTACATTGATTCAATGCAGCCACCTTAAATATAGTCATGCTTTGAACAGATTTTGCTTGAAATCTATCCACAAGCATTAAAGCTAGCTGGCCAAATTCGTAGCCTAACTCTAGTTGGTTACAAATATTAAGTACAATTCCAAAATCTGCATACCCTGGTGCAGAGAGTGGTGCATTGCCGTATTTAAGAGATAAATTCACTTCTTCGCAGGCAATAATTGGGAACAGATAAGGGGCAGTTTGGTGGATGGCGGGAGCAATGCTAGCCATAATCCGCAAAGCAACCAAAGCTTTGGTATCATCCATCAATGGCAAATCAACTAAGCCCTCAATACTTCTGGCTGCCAAAGTCGAGAGCGTGTTGAATACATATTGCTGAATCTCTGGAGGTGTTACTGATTCAGGTAATGTTACCCCAAGTTGAGCCAGAAGTTCGCGTCCAGTTGCGATCGCTTTGAATGATTGATTCCGCACCTGATAAGCTTGGAGTTGCACTTCATAAACTTTCACTCTATCCAGTAAAGTGGTTGTTTCTTCGATGACAACCTGGATAAGAGATTCCATCTGCTCAAATTCATTGTTGAGAAAAGCAGCTTCGGCTGCTTCTTCGTATAAACTTCGAGTCAATTCGTAGGCGATTTCCCAACTATTAATCGGTAGCAGCTGCATTCCAGAATACAAGTAATGAATTGCTGCACTATAAGCGGTAGCTTCTTTTGCTTTTCGACCAGCATTCAGATTTAACTGAGCTAATTGTTGACGTTCAGTCGGCTGGCTAATTAGCAATATTCCCCGATTTAACTGACTGACAATCTCAAAAATTCGCTCTTCTTGCTGTGATTTAGAGGTATTTTGTAAGAGTAATTGACCAATTTTAAGATGGGTAAATTGTCTTTGCTCACCTGGAATCAGAGAATAGGCAGCTTGTTGCACACGGTCGTGTAAAAATTTGTAGATGGGGACTTGGAAATCACAATTTAATGGATTTGAGTCAGAATCATCTCCACTATATTGAAAGAATTTATAAACTTCAGTAGTAGGTAAAACTAATCCTTCTTGCAAAGCTTTCCATAAAGATGCTGCCGTTTCGGTTTCCGATTGTTCAGAAACAATTGCTAAGGTTCGCAAATCAAACTGGTTGCCAATGCACGCGGCTAATTTCAATACATTTTGCGTTGTTGTTGGCAATTTCTGCAACTGTAGTGCTACAAACTCTACTACATCATCTGTCAGAGCAAGTGCCTTCACAGCAGAAATATCACATTGCCAGTATCCTTGTTCCAAATTAAAACTAATTAGTCCCTCTTCATACAATGCTTTGAGAAATTGCGTTATAAAAAATGGATTTCCCTGAGTTTTTTGATAGATGAGTCGCGTTAGAGGTTGGGCAGTTTCAACTGAACAACTCAAAGTATCAACCAGCAATTGATTTAAACTAGCTTTACTTAACGGGGCTAAAGTAATGCTATGAATTGTGGCATTAGCTTTGCGAATATCCGTTAAAGTTAACATCAACGGATGCGCGGTAGATACTTCATTGTCTCGATAAGCCCCAATTAAAAGTAATGAGCCACTTCCTGACTCGCTTATCAACAACTGCATCAATTTGAGTGATGCAGAATCAGCCCACTGCAAATCATCTAGGAAAATTACTAATGGATGTTCTTTTGTGGTGAATACCTGAATGAACTTTTGGAAGAGTAAATTGAAGCGATTTTGTGCTGCACTTGGTGAAAGTTCCGTTGCAGGTGGTTGTTGACCAATAATTTGTTCTAGTTCTGGAATTACTTCAAGAATAACTTGCCCCTGATCACCCAGCACTTGTAAAATTTTACTTTTCCAAGTTGACAATTGAGTATCACTTTCACTAAGCAATTGTCCCATTAAGTCTCGAAACGCCAGCACAAAAGCTGAGAAAGGAATATTACGATTAAATTGGTCATATTTGCCTTTTATAAAGTAACCCCTTTGTCGGACAATGGGTTTGTGAACCTCGTTGACTAAAGCAGTTTTACCAATACCAGAAAAACCAGCTACCAGCATTAATTCCGTCTGATTGTTGGTAACGCGGTCAAATGCTTTAAGCAGAGTCTCAACTTCATGCTCGCGACCATAGAGTTTTTCTGGGATAATGAAGCGATCGCACACATCCCGTTGGGCAATTGGAAAACTGGCAATTTCCCCTGTTTCTTTTAGCTGGTCTAAACAATTTTGTAAATCATATTTCAGCCCAAATGCACTCTGATAGCGGTCTTCGGCATTTTTTGCCATCAATTTGCTGACAATAGATGAGAGTACAGGCGCAATTTGTGGATTAATCTCATGCACTAAAGACGGAAGTTTGGCAATATGACAATGTACCAATTCCATCGGCTCGTGCGATTTAAATGGTAATTGCCCTGTTAATAACTCGTAAAAAGTTACACCCAGTGAATAAAAATCAGTTCGGTAGTCAATTCCCCGATTCATCCGTCCAGTTTGCTCTGGAGACAAATAGCCGAGTGTCCCTTCTAGCACATTAGGACTCATCAGTACTTGAGTTTCCCGTGGCAGTAGAGATGCAATACTAAAGTCAATTAATTTAACTTCTTTAGTTTCTGGATTAATTAAAATATTGGCGGGTTTAATATCTTTGTGAATGATCCGATGACGAATTAGAATATCTAATGTATTGCACAGTGCGATCGCAATTTGTAAAAACTCTATCAGAGATTCTACCCTTCCCCCGACTACTTCGGCTTCTCTACGAGACGCTACGCGAACGCTCAGTACAAGTCCCCATTCCTTCAAAGAAATTCCCCCAAAGTCTTCCATCACTAACACATAGCCATTCTGATAGGGTTCCAGACTATAGGTTTGGATGATTCCAGGTAGATTCAAATTTTTGGCAATGGTGAACTGGTTGCGAAACTGTACCAATTCGCTGAAGCTGGGATAAGCAGTTTTCATCAGCTTAATCACTACAGATTTTTGGTCAGTTTCTCGATTAGCGCGATAAACCAAGGTTCGAGAACCGTTGTAGAGTTCTTTGCTAACTTGATATCCGGGAATGCTGACCATAGGGCTTAATTCTTGAAACCTCAGTATCTAGGTTTCCCAAAAACATCGCAATCTTTACTGTCAGTTCGCTGATTTTAAATTGATTGAAATAATTAAAGCCCCCAAATTCTAACTGACTTTGGGAGCTAATAATTTTAAGTTCACCGCGACGCCGTTTTACCTAAGTTTATGACCTGGGTTTATCCAGGTGGGAACCTAAATTCCTCGTTTAAAGTTTCCGGGTACATGCCCGGTATACTGCCACGAGAACAGTTGACTCCCTTGTCATTAAAGGCATAGATCAAAAAACTTGATGGCAGTCACCAACGTCGTAGTGCAACTCACTCATTATAGCTTTTCAAAAGATGTTGTGTGTTCAATATCGAAACTTTCTGATCTATTTACCTGCGATACCAGATAGATTCTATGCTGTGGGCGATGTTGTTGGCGTATACACCTGCCGATTCTGTATCGTGATTATCCAGCAAAACAGTGACATGCCCTAACTTCCGCCCAGGACGTGATTCTGTCTTCCCATACCAGTGAACGTGCGCTTGGGGAATTTCTGCTATTTGTTGACGCTGGCTTTGGTAGTCGCTATAAGAATTTTCATACCCCAGTAGGTTGACCATTACAGCACCCGCGCATTGTAAAGCCGGATTCCCTAAAGGTAAACCACAAACGGCTCGGAGGTGTTGCTCAAACTGAGATGTTTCGCAAGCGTCAAGAGAAAAATGTCCAGAATTGTGGGTACGTGGTGCAATTTCATTTACCAGTACTTTGCCATCAGCCGTGAGAAATAGCTCAATTCCAAAAATTCCCACTACTTCTAGGCTATTTAATAGAGTATGTGCGATCGCTTGGATTTCTGCTACCTGATTAGGCGCAATCTCGGCTGGTGCAATCACCCACCGACATACTTGTTGTTCTTGTTGGGTTTCCACTACTGGGTAAGTGACAATTTCTCCCTCTACAGAACGAGCTGCAATTATTGCTAGTTCTCTTTCAAAGGGGACAAATTCTTCTACCAAGAAAAGTGATTGATTTAAAGTCTTTGTTATGGTTTCATGACTTAGCTTTTGTTCTAAAGCAGCAAAATCCTGAATTATGAAAGTACCTTGACCGTCATAACCATGACGGCGGGATTTCAGAACTGCTGGAAAACCTAGATATTCTATTTTGGATTGAATATTTTCCACCTCCTCAAGAGCGAAAAATTGAGGAACTGGTAAGCCCAAATCACGTAAATAGCAACGCTGATCATATTTATCTAAAAGAGGAGCTAAAGCTTCTAATTTAGGACGGAAACAAACGCCTTGCTGTGCTAAACCAGATAAAGCTTGCAGGTTAACAAATTCATTTTCAAAGGTGATGACATCACATTTTTGAGCTAATATTTTCGTAGCACTTGCATCATCAACTGGCGCAAAAACAGTTTCCTGAGCGATTGACACAGCCGGGTCGTGAACGCTTGGAGTTTGTACTACTAATTCTACTCCTAGCTTCTCTGCTGCATCCGCCATCATCCAGGCTAGTTGTCCGCCACCAATTACACCAACACGCTTCATTGACATCCTAGAGAATCACGAGTTTGCACGCCTGTTTTGGAATTCACACCACTGGCTTTTTCGCACAGTTCTTTAATTTGCGCTCTATCCAAAATTGCATCTGTAAAATCTGCACCGTCTATATTTACATCATTAAATATGGCGCGGAGCAAAAGAGCTTCTTTGAAAACTACATCGCTCAAATCTGCCTTAGTCAAGTTTACCTGATCGACCATTGCATTCGTTAAATCCGCTCCATGGAGATTTGCTTTTGTCATCACTGAAGCGCTCATAACTGCTCCGCGTAAGTCAGCGTTTGTAAAGTTAATCAATTCCATATTGGCGTTAGAAAACTCCGCAGCTTGCAAACTCTGTCCAGAAAAATCACGTCTTGATAACTCTGCATTGCTAAATGACAATGGATGAGTCCAGTCTACTGCCACTGCTGGATCGGCCACACACCAGATAATAATTCCCAGAAGGAATGCCAACCCTTGCCGCCAAAATATATTGAGAGCCAATTTAGTGTATAATCGCCGCATTTAATTACCGCATTTGAATATTAGCAAGACTGGATCGTACTAATTGAGACTCGCAGCCTTGCTACTGGACTTGGAGAACGTGTATTGCCGTTGCTTAATATTTTGTAACGCAAAAAGAGCATAAACTTCTTACTTTAGCAAAATTATCCCTGCTACTTGAGGTAGAGAGTAACAATCTGCGATCGCACTAAAATTAGATATCCAGAACAATAATTATTAAATACAATACAGATTGCAATGACTGAGTATAAATTACTTGTTACATCAAGCAAGCTTTAGCAAAACAGAGACGGGGAGCTTAAGTTACCGCTCTTGATGAAGATAAAACTTGAAATTCCTAACTCTCAAGGAATAATTTAGCTGAATAAAGCAATGTTTCCTATGGGCTATGCCTATCTTTGTTGACTTATTTACAATTCTTCATTTGGAGCTTTGAATTTCAAGATATCAAGAGTTTTATTGAGCAGTAATACTCACTGATTTATTTACAATTCTTGACTTTCCATTTTTCAAGTAAAGTTTGTTGTCATTTAAATTCAACAGCCCCGATCAACTGTTAGTCTTTTAATTAATGAAAGCAAGGTTTGAGCGAAATTATATGCGTCTCAACTGCTTAAGAAAGCTTAAAGTTCGATAATTAGCGTTAATTTTATAGCGATTAGTTTAGTTCTTCAGGAATCTCTAAGAGTTTACATTCACCAAGCACACAACTTCCACAAACCGAACTCTGAAACCCGATGATGAATCATTACTCACTTCAATGGATCGAGGCATGGTGCCAAGAAAATGGCTGGACAGATTTATTTGTTGAGCGACGTAACAACTTCTGGGCTTTCCCTCCGGGTGGGGTAATGCCGGAGCCAATTCCAGTTCATGTTCTCAGATTGATTAAAGCCGAAAAAGGACTGACTTTTGAAGAGCGATTGTGGTCAATGTCCGCGGTAACTGGCACAATTTTAGCTGTTATTTTTACCTTTTGGTTTCAGTCGCCGATGCCATTAGTTTTAGCTTTCGCTTTTAATGCTGTTACGGTGGCTCAATTTGAACTTGAAGATGCCTAAATTTTTATGTTGGGCTTTGCTATTAAAAACTGCTCTTGTCTATTTTCAGCAAGAGTAGTTTTTAATTTAAGAAGAAAGAATTCAGGAGTCATATCATGTTCGCTTGATTACTTACTAAACCCGAAGAACCCCACCCCGCCAAAGCTACGCTTCGTCTCCCCTCCCGAAGAGCGGGGAGGGGATTAAGGGGAGCCAGTGCGGTCTTGGGGTCTCCCCAAGTGGAGCATCTGGCGTGTGGGGTGCAATGACTGTGGAAATCATAACTAATTAGGCGGACATGATATCAGAAGCCAGAATGGGCTAAACGCCCCTGACTTTTCATGGTATCTGGAAAAGGAGCAAGGATATGGGGTTGCAAGTATTGGGGTGTAGTCATTGGTATCAACTTAAGCTGAAAGCCTTTTCAAATCTTTGCTGCTGGTAGATTCCTTTTTCAGCTTATCTGCTGTACATACCAATTTGACAATTAGGGGATTAGTAGTAAAAATGCTGCAATAATGGTAGGCTTATTCAATAGCCTATGAAAGTATTACTTTTATATTGTATCAAGGATAACTTGCATCTACTTTTAGCGAGCAGATCGAATGTACCTTCAATAGAGCTTGCTCCTAATCGGAATCTGGATTTGAAACTCTGTTCCTTGAAGTGGTTGTGTAATACACTTCAACTGACCACCATGTTTATCTACAATTTGATAGCTAATTGACATTCCTAAACCTGTACCTGAGCCAACAGGTTTAGTTGTAAAGAAAGGGTCAAAGATTTTTTGCCTTACTTCTTCTGTCATCCCGCAGCCATTGTCAATAACTCGAATCATTACTTGATGGCTATCTAAAACTTCAGTGACAATGCGGATTTGGGGATTGTTATTCGTTGGTTGCTCATTTTCAGCGCTTATAATATTGCTCTCTGGCATCGAACAACCGACGATTGACTCTCTCAAAGTATCAATGGCATTAGTCAGAAGGTTCAGAAATACTTGATTAAGTTGCCCAGGATAGCAATCGACTTGAGGGAGATTAGCATATTCTTTAATAACTTCAATGTTTGGATATTTTCCTTGACCTTTTAATTGATTTCCCAAAATTAAGAGAGTGCTGTTAATACCTTCGTGTACATCAACTCTTTTTATCTCGGCTTCATCTAGCCTCGAAAAACTTCGTAATGATAAAACAATTGCGCAGATGCGTTCAGCTCCTATTTTTATTGAAGATAACATTTTTGGTAAATCTTCTTTAATAAAATCTAATTCTATCGTCTCAGCTAAAATCTGAATTTTTGATAGGGCTTGTGGGTAGCATTGTTGATAAACTGAAATTAATTTTAATAAGTTTTCAGTATATTCATTCGCAATGCCGATATTACCATAAATGAAACTAACAGGGTTGTTAATTTCATGGGCGATGCCTGCGACTAACTTCCCTAAAGAGGACATTTTTTCAGTTTGAATAAGTTGAGTTTGCGTATCTGCAAGTTCTTTGAGAGTAAGTTTTAGTTGGCTGTTAGCTACTTCTAGTTGTGCTGGACTTGGTAAAGCTAGCGCCTGGGGAATTATCGGCACTAATGTGAAAGCTGTATAAACCGATATCAAAGCAGTCAAAGCTTTTATAAAACCAGATAGCCAATAAGTTGGATACCAAAGCGTCCAAATTTCCATTATGTGGGTTATACCACAAAAGATAATAAAAGCTCCAAATAGTAAAAGTGTTGATTTAAAGGGTAAATCCTCCCGCTTCCGAACAAAGTAAACAAGCGCTATGGGGATAGAGAAATAGGCAAGAGCAATTAAAGAATCTGATAAGATGTGTAACCAAACTAAGCTTGTCTTCCAGAGGTAACAATGTCCATGAGGAATAAAACCATTTGAATAGAAGGGATAGTTGAAAAATGCTAACATCATGCTATAAATTGCTGGGATTTTCGTGTATTGTGCAACTATAGTATTCCCAAATCATCGCTCAAGCTGAACTTTGATCCGCTAAAGCATCTGCTCAAAGTCGCGGATGTCGTAGGGCAAACGCATCTAAAGCATAATAATCCTTTCATAGCAAGGGTTTCGACGTTTTTTAATCTAGCTTGTTTTTTCGTCAAGATTTTTCTAGGTAGTGGTGGGGTCAAACTGCTGTAATTTATGTGCAACAAACATTTCGGCAGATATTGAGTTCAAGTTAGAGATTTTGCGAGAAGTTGACCATCCAAAACCAGGGTAAGTTGCCCATTGGCAAGAACGCTAGTTCCTTGGATATAAGCAGCAACTGGGATTGCTTCCCCCAGAGGATGGATCGCAGAAGATTGTTTGCCGATGATGCAATCTACTTCTAAAGCACATCGTTTGTCTAAGTAATGAAATACTAATAAAGGCTTATCTTGCTTGAAAGCATTTAGTGTATCTGTGCTGTAAGTAGTAACTGAGGTGGGAAGGTGGTTAGGACAAATCAGCACATCAGTCAATAAGTGGATAGGGACGAGCATTTCTGTTGTTAAATCCTCATCAGCACAACCAAGGAAGCCACTGGTGCCAGAAGACTGCAAAAATAACATACGTCCCGCTTGAGTTTGGATAATTTGTTCGGACTGAGATAAACAAATCTGCTCTACAGAATCGGCAATAAATGCATAGACTCTGGAGTTAGCTTGACAGACGATAAGTTGAGCAATTTTTTGATCGAGGGGAATTTGGAGCGAGAAGGCTGTACCATGTCCAGCTTTAGACTTCAGTACTATTCTTCCTTGAATAGCTGTTAATTGTTTGCAAACTTCAGTTAATTCTACTCCTAACTCTAAGGCAGCGCGATCGCATAAAACAGATGAAACCTCTGGTTCAATTACCAGTTCTTGTAAGATATCCCCTGGTTTTGTCAGGGTGAGTCCTTGGGCTAAAGCTTGTTGATAGATTTGAGATAAGTTAAGTCCTGCACCATCATCACAGCCATCAATAATTAGTTGATTTCCTTGCTGATAAACCTGAATTTCAATAATACCACTGCTATTTTTACCAAGGTCTTGGCGCGTTTGGCAAGACTCTATACTTTGCTCTAGTAAATAGCAACTTATATGCAACAGGAGGGTACGGAGGCGATCGCTAAATGCCCGATCGACTTGGATATCGCTAACTTGTAAATGTAGTGTAGCAGACTTATCTTGTAGAGCTTGTAACTGAGACCAAAGCCGATGCAACGGTTCTAAGGCTACTTTTAAAGGAATAGTTGTAACTTTTTTGACTAAATTGGAAGAATGGTTAAGTAATTTTTTCTGCTGTATAAGTTCTTGTTTGAGTTGGTGATGATTGTTATTAAGCGAATGAACAGTTGATGCCACCTGAGACGCTTCAGCCAAAACAGATTGCAGAGTACTGTATAATTGCTGAGAGCGAGAAGCAGCTAGAGGAGAAAGGGTATCTGAAATTGCTGCTAAACGTCCTGACCATTCCTGTAGATTATCCAGCAGGTGTTGTAATCGTTTAACTTGTCGGAGCAACCGCCCGATCGTATGTTGCTGTTGTTCTTCCTGACAGGCTTGCTGATTATATGTAGTTAATAATGTTGCAACTAGCGCGTTTAGTTGTTCGAGATGCTTAATATTGATGGGTGTAGCGGCTGGAATACTTGTTGCAAGAATGGTAGAAATGGATTCTTGCAAAGAGAGTGGATGGCGATCGCCAACAGATTTAACTAGAGATGCAACAGAAGTTTCAGTAGGCAAGGAAAAATCCCCCAACCAAGCATGAAAATCTTCTTCCCCATACTCCTTCGGGTTTGCTAGTTCCCCTACCTTGATGGGAAGCTGCTTGGTATCTACGCGAACAAGGCTGTCAGACTGAGGGCTAGTTTCACCTATTAGTTCTCTGTCAAGACTTTCTTTATCTTTAACAATAACTTGCTCTGGTAGAGCCGCAGAAGATTCTACCTCGGCCAAGCGATCGCCAAACTGAATAACTGGTTGATGTTCTTGCGGTTGCTCTACCGATGTCTCAAGGTTTGTTTCCTGGGAGATAACGCTTTGTTGGCGATCGCCAAACTCTGCTTGTAGACGAGCAACAATGGCAGACATCCGCTCCAGAATTTCTACTTCGTCAATTTGCGAGGCTGTTAAAAATGCCATCAACAGCATCTGTAGGCAATCTAATCCTTCCGACAACAGGGAGGCGATGGGGGCGTTGACAGTTGCTCGATACTGATGCAAAAGCTGAAAAATCTCTTCTAGTGCAACCGCAACTATGGCAATGGCATCTAACTCAGCTGCTATGGCAATCGAATGCAGAGAGCGAGCAGCTTCCATGAGAGCCAAAGCTGTACCAGGGTTACTGTCTTTTGTATAGTTAGGCAACTCCTGCTCCAAGAACAGTAACAAATCGATTGCTTCTTCTAGAAAGCGATCGTCGTTCTGCGGTTGGGGGACAAAATCGGTACTCATGAAAACAACTCTCAGTTTCTATGGGGTTTGTGACAATTCTATGGACTTCTTGCAGAAGTCGGGAAAAGGGGGAAGAGGAACGGGGAAAGGGAAAGGTTCTGTATTTTGCCTTTCCCCTTTACCCTTTTCCCACCTCTTGCAAAAAGCACTTTTGCAAGAGGTCTTATGGCTTCGACATTGATTTGAGGCTACAAGCAGCGATGTCGGCGATCGCTCTGAATTGCTCGTGAATTTGCGCGATTGACTCCAGCCCAGCACTGATTTGGCGATCGCAAGGTTCGATAGCAGAAGCAACGTCTGCTGCTGCCACCTGGAGTTCTTGGAACCATTCCTCTATATTTAGCGTGCTGTCGCGAGCTTGACGGGCGAGAATTTCCACCTGTTCGGCAGCAGCTAACAAACCTCTTTCCCGATCGCTAGCTTTTGTGGCTTCGATAGCTGTATTCAGGGACAAAATCTGAATTTTGCTACTCAAGCCTTCCACAAGGTGAACAAAGCCAGAAGCTTGCTGGCAAAATTCACCAAGGTATTGCAGCTGTTTATTAGTAACAGCAACACTATCTTGAATAGACATTAAATGCTCGTTGGCAAGCTCGGCGATTCTGGCTCCTTCTTGTACAGCCTGGCTCACCTGCTGAAATGGCACTAGTAACTGTGAGCGATCAAAAGATTCAGCCTTTTGGGGAGGCGGTGACAGCTGTTGAGCAGGTGGAGCTACTATTTCAGCCCAGCGCAAGTTAATTGTCAACATCATTCCTACTTGTTGTAGCAAACTGCGCTCTGCTTCCTGCCATTGTCGGGGTTGAAGGCAATGATGAATAACTAACAAACCCCAAGGCTGTTGTTTGACAATCAAGGGCAAGCAGAGGCTAGCTTGTACCTGAAAGCGTTGCCAAAATTGCTGTTGGCGGGGAGTTAATTCTAATACTTCAGTGAGGTTGCCCTGCGAGTTTTGTCCGTCGCCAACATCGGGTTTATTAACAAACAAATTTATCGGTAGGGATTGGTTGAGCAGGGATGTCCAACCCGCTTGTATAGCTTCAGTGATCGCTCGAGTGCGATTATCTTCCTCAAAACGATAAATCAGGACGCGATCGGCGTTGAGAACATCTCGAAGGGCGGTGACTGTAACCTCCAAAAGTTTAGCTTGACCTTTTGTCTGCTGCATTTGCCGATCGATGGCCGCAAGTTGTTCTCGCTGGAGTTGAAAAGCCCCTTGAACATTTTGATCGTTGTCACTGGGCGAATCCTTGGCCAAAGCTTGGATAAAAGCTTCGATTTGACTTACCTTCTGCTGCAATTGAGCGACCTTTGGCCCCTTAGCAGATTGAAAGACTGCTTTGATTAGAGCCACATTAGCCAAAATTTCTTCTATCTGGATTTCATTTTCAACAGGCTGGGTTTCAGAATTAGGGTCTAAAGTTGCGATCGTCACAGAAAACTCCTTGGCAGCATCAAGTTAAATCAGTGGGTTTGCCATTGCAATGTCTGGGCGATCGCTCTGGTGTCTAAAATCCAGCGATCGCCTGGCAGAATACCTCGAACAAAATTTAGTAGTTTGTTTGGCGAAAAGTCGGTTGGTGCCGATTGTGCTTGCTGTAAATCCTGCCACTCTACATCGTAGACATGAGCCACCAAAAACCCGACTACCTGATTTTGCAATTCGAGAACCAGAACCATTGGCTTTTCTGGTCGTGACTGCCGCTTCAAAAGTGGCGCATAACCAAGCAAATGTTCCAAGTCAACCAGCCGCAGCATCTGTCCTTGCCAATTATAGAAACCTAAAATCCAACTTGGTAAGGCCGGGGCTGGGGAAATTTCTTGGCTAGCAAGATGAATCATGTCCACTATTGAGTCAAATGGTAGCAATCCACTTCCTTGATTCCCCAAGGAAAAACGGAGAAATCTTTGCCGTTGTTCGCCTGATGTCAATCCAGGAGCCAAGGTTGGGGTTGTTCCGGGCAACCCCAACTTATCAGCCAATATCTGGCTCATACCAAAAAGAAGTACTTTGAGTGGTTCCTCGTTTGGTGCTACAGGCAAAACAGCCATGTGGCTCACACAGCTTAACTCCGCCACTTGCCGATAAGACCAAGGCACCGGACGCACAGCTGACAAAGGAATATCGATTAAGGCAGGGGGCTTGTCCACAGGAATGCCACAAATTTCCCCAGTCCGCGTTTGAGTCAGAAGTAAGAAGCGCCCTGAAGTATCAACCGCAGAGGGAACTTGATGCGCCTGTTGGCCTTGTACTTGCTGAATGAACTTCTGGCGCAAGTCCACAATTGTGATCGTTTGCGCTCCCAAATCAACCATCCCAATACCACTTTCAACCGTACTGCTAATAGGAGGACAAGCCATCACCTTGAGAACTGCCCCAACTGGCAGGGCAAATAAATAGTCTGCGATCGCAAAAACAACGACTCGTAATGAGTCGCGCTCGCTCACAGCGCCAGATAATCGCTTAAACGGAAAGGGAGTGTTAAGCATAGCAAGGGTAAAGGGGCAAGGGTAAAGGGGAAAGGGGAAAGGGGAAAGGGTAAAGGGGAAAGGGGAAAGGGAGGAAGGGGGAAAGGGTGCAAGCCCCTAAACTTTATTTATGGAGGGGAAAAAGATTCAATTCCAAACTATTGCGCGAGAATTGAGGCATCCTTACTTCAAGCCCCTAACTTGAGTTATGGGGTTCCCTTTCCCCTTTCCCCTTTAACCTTTTCCCTGCCCGAAGGGCATTGACTGATTTATAGATTGAATTTGATTAGATAGCATACGGCTCAACTCTATAGCTTGATTAGAAAGTTGTGTATAAGTTGGTTGGTCTAGATAGCCCACTTCTAACGCTACTCTTAAAAGACTGCGAACTTCACCGGCAGACCCTTTAGCAATATTTAGAAAGTCTAAGTATTCTTTGCGAGAATATCGTTCAAATCCTTCTGCAATATTTGTAGGTATTGATACGGATGCACGTCTTAACTGATCTCTTAAACCAAAGTCTCTACTCAGTTCACCTTCCTTAGCCCTTAAGTATATTTGCTTAACTAAGTCAATACCTTTTTGCCATACTTTTAAATCCTCAAAAGTTTCAATTTTTTTCCTTTCCATTCCTTCCCTTCCCCCTTCCCCTTTACCCTTTACTCATTAACCAGTTCAGCGATCGCGGCTAGAAAGCTCTGTTCTGAATAGGGTTTGGTCAGGTAAGCTTTCGCCCCTAGAGCTAAAGCTAATTGGCGGTGCTTCTGTCCGCTACGAGTAGTCAGCATCACCACAGGAATCCCGGACAAACGCTCGTCTTGGCGATGGTGTTCTAAAAACTCAAATCCATTCATACGCGGCATTTCAATGTCACAAATCACTAAATCAACATCGCCGTGTTGCAGGATTTGAGCGATCGCCTCTCGACCATCGCCTGCTTGCAACACTTGATAATCGGCTTTTTGGAGCGTCTGCACCAAACTTTGCCTTTGTACAACCGAATCTTCCACCACTAACACCGTCAGTCGGTTAGGTTGAGCAACGGCTGTATTAACTTCCATCGGCTGTTGCTGCGGTTGCGTAGTTAGCTCGGATTGCTGCCCCTCTAGAGCAAGAATAGGCTCAGGCGCGGGCAATATTGCAAGACTTGAAGTCGGGGAAGTCGGCATCATATCTGTTTCCCAAGTTTGCCGAACTAACTCCAACGGGTCAACGATTAGGGTAAGACTACCATTGCCCAACACGCTGTAGCCTTGGATGTAACTAGGTAAAGTCAGGACTCTGCCGAGGGACTTAATTACTAATTCCTGCTCGACTAAAATCTGATCGACTTGCAAACACAGGTATTGATGCTCTGTTTCCAACAGTAGCAGAGGTTCGACGGTGTTCCGTTGTTTGACTGGAAAAGGACTTAGGTTTAAATTGTGGTCTTGGGTGAATAAAGGATATTTGTAATCCAGCAAATTAGCAAGCGGGCGGATGGGAACTAGTTGCTGACTTTGCCCTTCTCCCCACTGCCAGAATTTCTGGCTGCCTTGCCCATGTAAAGATTGCTGGACTTGAATCTGCTCTGGCTGCGGTAATAAAACCTGGCTAACTCCTTCAGAGAGCAAGCCATAAGTAATACCTTGAGATTGACAAACGAGCAAGCGTGCTGTTGTCAAGCTCAGGGGCAATTGCAGGATGAAGGTGGTTCCCTGCCCTGAAAGCGATCGCACCACAATCGAACCTTGTAAAGCTTGCAATTGAGTGCGAACGACATCTAAGCCGATACCGCGGCCAGATAACTCACCAATCTGCTTGGCGGTAGAAAAGCCTGGTTCAAATAATAACTCTGCTAGTTGGTCTTCGGAGGCGTAGGCGGCTTGTTCGGGAGTCAGCAGGTGTTTTTCTATACCTTGCTCACGAATAGATTCCCAGTTAAAGCCTCGACCATCATCCCGTACCTCAATAGTAGTGCGGTTACCTTGATGATAAGCTTGAATTGTAATTGTTCCGGTTTCGGGTTTACCTTGCTGGCGGCGGGTTTCTATCGGTTCAATGCCGTGATCGAAGGCATTACGAATCATGTGCAGCAAGGGATCGTACAACTGCTCAGAAATGGCTTTATCCACCAGTACCTTCGTACCGCCAAGCTTGAGTTCAACAGGCTTATGATAAGTTGCTACCATCTGTTGCAGGAGGCGGGGTAATCGATTCAACACTGTTCCCAGTGGAACCATTCTGGCTTGCAGCAAATCTTCCTGCGCTCCTGAAAGCAGTTGCTTGCGCTTTCCGAGACTGAAGCGAGATTGCTGAACTAAAGCATTAAAAGCCTCAATCTGTTCTCCTAATTGCACCATGTCTTCTGTAAGATTTTGCAGGAGAATGTGCAACTCGCTATAGTTATCCATTTCTAAGGCATCAAAATTGGATTCTGCCTCGGTAGTTGGAACTGAGCGGGGAGATACATGCATCTGTCGCTGCTTGCGTTCGGGAAGCAGCAGATGTCGATCCGACCAAGTAAAAACTTTACTAAGTTGTTGTTGACAGTACAAAAACTGTAGTAGGGTGTCTTGAGCTGCTTTGTGGATGTGGTTAGATTGCAGGTTTTGTTGGTTTTCGCTGATTAGCAATTCCCCAATTGTATGGCTGAGGCGATCGAGCTGTTCTATCGCTACTCGGATACTGGGAAGTGATGCCGATGACTGAGCCTGGAGGCTTGGCGCTGGTGGTGGAGAGGCTGGCCGATCTGAGTCTGAGTATCGGCTGGATGTCTGTGGATCTCCGATCCAGATTGACTGTAAAATCCGATCTATGGCAGAGGGGGTTACTACCGAATCCTGAGAAATAGGTGCCAGTACCTCCGGTGTTTTCGGTACGGAGTTATCAGTCCGCTTCGGGAAAAACGACCAAATTGATTCCGCTTCGCTGGCACTGAGGAGGGGAGATGGCTGATTCTCAGTTGTAGTGGTTTGTGTTGGTTGGGCAGCGATCGCAACTGGCTGCCCTTGTGGTTCTGGGACAGGAGTAGTGAGCATTGCCCATTCTCGCAATTGTGGAGATATCTCTCCCCCTTGAGTGCGATCGCCTGCCAGTACTGCTGCTTGAGCTGCTTTAAAATTTTCTAAAGCCACCTGAGCGATTGGCAATACTTTGTCTGGATGCGCTTTGAGCGCGTTTAGGGTCGCCTGGGCAATTTCTTCCAATCCAGATAAGCCATAAGATGCTGCTAGTTCGACAAAAAATTCTGCTTGGGAGTTGAGTGTTGTTTGAATTTGTTGCGGATCTTGGCTTTGGATGTCAGTTTCCAGCTGTTGCAAATCCTGGAGTACACTCCCGGAAAAGATTGACTCTACGACATCAAAGCCAAGTTCTTCCGAACTGGGAAGCGGAGCCTCACGACCAAAAAAGTCGCCTAGTTTATGTTGGAGTTGGGCAAAGATTGAGGCAGTGCGATCAAGTATTTCTGCCTCATTGCATGATAAGCCCATCAAGGCTGCACTCAATGGAGTTCGCAGGCACTCATAAGCATCTAGAAGCAAAGCACCCAATTCTGGATCGATTTCCAGTTCTGGAGCGTATAACGCTTGGAATACATCTTCCAAATGATGGGCAATTGTCTGAATAGTTTCTTGCCCAACACTGGCAGCACTCCCTTTGATAGTATGGGCGCTTCGCATCAAAGCATGAACTTTTTCTATTGTTTTTTCATCAAGTAGACCAATCAGATTCTGCTCAATGGTTTGCAACAACTCTGCCGCTTCCGCAAGAAAAGCCTGCTCTTGATTACTGGGATCGGGGTTCATAACAGTTTTGCGAGATTAGTCAACTTTGAACTGGCTAACGCTGGTTTCCAGTTGTTGTGAAGTCATCCGTAGTTCCTCAAAAGACTCGGAAATGTGGATGGCACTTTCTGAAGTCTTACGGGCGATCGCCGAAACATCCGTCATCGCCTCTGTCAACATCTGAGATTGCTGACTTTGATGGGAAACTGCTTGGGTAATTCCTTGTACCAGTCCACCAATTTCGTTGGTAGCTGCCACGATCGCACTCAGGGAATGACGAGTCTCATCGATCAAGTTCGAGCCTTGGACAACTTGGGTAATCCCTACTTCCATTGCTTCGGTAACTTCGTTGGTGCCAGTTTGAATTTCTTGCACGAGTCGCTCAATTTCTGTGGTGGCACTAGCAGACTGATAAGCCAGGGAACGAACTTCATCTGCAACCACCGCAAAGCCTTTGCCATACTCTCCGGCACGGGTAGCCTCGATCGCAGCATTGAGTGCCAGCAAATTAGTTTGAGTGGCAAAGTTTTCAATCAGACTTACTACTTTCGAGATTTTCTGAGAAGCTTCACCAAGGCGCTTAATCTTCTTCGCTGTTTCCGACACGGTTTCCCGAATCTCCAAAATACCATCTACGGTTCTTTCCATCAGGGAATCACCAGCTTGGACGGTGTTATTAGCTCTTTGAACTGCCTGCCCGACTTTTTGGGCATCAGCAGCAACTACCTGGGTGGAAGTTACCATCATTTGTAATTGTTCCAGAGCGTGTTCGAGCCGTTCTGCCTGCTGTTGAGCTTGGTCAGATAATTTCACTACTGAGGTAGTGTTATTGCTGGAATTTTCACTCACTCTGCCAGCAGCAATCTGCACTTGTCGCACTAAATCTCGCAAACTTTGGATCGTAGTGTTGTAACCATCGGCGATCGTCCCAATTTCATCTTCAGATAGGGGCGCTCGAACGGTAAGATCGCCTCTGAAGGATGGTTCCAAAGCCATGAGAACGCGTATTGCTCCTTGTTGGAGTTTTTCGCGGGCGGTGCGTTCGCGCTCTGCTGCTTCTGCTAGTTGCTGCTCTTGAATACGCACCTGTGTTAGGTAATCTGCAAGATTGAGGGCAAGACCAATCTGGACGCTGGCTTGGTTGAGAACATCCTCCTCGGATTGCTCCCACTGGCGCGGTGCGCTATTTTGATAAACTCCCATCAGCCCCCATAACCGATCTTCTTGAAAAATCGGAGCAATCATGTAGGCTTTAGTTCCCCACATCTCTAACAATTGGATGTGACATTCGTCATGACCGACGGTATATATATTGTCAACCCGCAAACTTTCTTTGCGGGCATAACGCCCTCCTTGGTTGTACTGGAGATAGGTATCTCTAACTCTGGCAAGGCTAGTTCCCACCAACTTAGGCCAATCCCCGCTCACAGACTCAACTACAAATTCTCCAGACCAATCAGGCTCAAAACGGTAAACTCCAACTCGATCTACTTTCAGCAGTTGACGAAGTTCGTGGGTGGCAAACTGGATAAATTCCAGAACATTACCATGACTTTGGGCCATCTCTGTTAACCGACTTGGCAGGCGATAGGAAAATCGGGCGTTTGCTACTTCCCGTTCTGCCAGTTTGATCAGTTCCTCATTCTTGCTTAAGGTTTGTTGTAAGTATTGCGATTGTTGGACGGCAACCCCAAACTGCGTGCCGATTTTCGCTACCAAGTTGACTTCATTCTCTTGCCATTGCCGCGGCCCGCTATTTTGGTAAGCTCCTAACAAACCCCAAAGCTTGTTTCCGGCAATAATCGGGGTGATGATATAGGCTCTAATCTGAAACTGCTCGAGAATTTTCAAGTGGCACTGGGCATGCCCAGCAGTGTAAACGTCATTAATCACAAACGTCTCGTTGTTGCGATAGCGTCCACCTTGGGTTTGTTGTAGGTGTTCGTCTTCCCATACAGTCCTGATATCCGGGCCAACCAAAGCCACCCATTCACGACTGACGGATTCGGCAATAAACTCCCCACCCCAATCTGGATTGAAGCGATACACTGCGAGACGATCACATTCCAAATGCGATCGCAATTCTGGTAGGGCATTGCGGAAAATTGTATCTAGCTCTTGAACTTGGCGAATTTTTTCTGACAGCCGTGTTAATGCTCGTTCCCCTTCTGCGGTTCTGGCTAACTCTGCATTCTTCTTCTTGAGCTGTTCGATATACTTAACCTGTTGCAAGCCTATACCCATTTGCACAGCTACTTTTCGCAACAGTTGCACATCCTTGGATTTCCACTCGCGAGGGCCAGTATTTTGGTATGCTCCTAAAAAGCCCCAGAGTTTGTTTCCAATAAAGATCGGAGCGATCGCATAAGCCTTAGCCTGGATTTTTTCTAATACCTCTAGGTAGCACTGAACGTGACCGACAGTGTAGATATCATTGACAACAAAGGTTTCATGATTGCGATAGCGTCCGCCCTGAGTTTCTTGTAAGTGTTCGTCCATCCAAATCGTTTTGATGTCGGAATCAGCTAAAGACAACCATTTATCTTTTACGGATTCGGCAATAAATTCCACACTCCAGTCGGGATGAAAGCGAAATACTGCTAGGCGATCGCACTGTAATTGTTTGCGTAAACTTGGCAGCACATTCAGGAAAATTGTATCTGCTTCTTGAGCTTGGCGAATTTTTTCCACCATCCCTGTCAGCACCTGTTCCTCTTCTGCTGCCCGTGCCAACTCTGCATTCTTCGTTTTCAGTTCTCCGATGTACTCGGCTTGCTGCACGCTTAACCCCAACTGAATGCCCAATTTGGTCAGCAATCGCACCTCTTCGGAATTCCACTGGCGCGGGCCGCTATTTTGGTAAGCTCCTAACAAACCCCAAAGTTTGTTTCCAGCAAAAATGGGGGCGATGGTGTAGGCTTTAGCCTGGAACTGCTCTAACAGGTCGATGTGGCACTGGGCATGACCAACAGTATAGATGTCATTGACGGCAAAGGTTTCATTGTTGCGATAGCGCCCGCCTTGGGTTTGCTGTAGGTGTTCGTCTTCACATACGGTCTTGATATCGGGGCCAACCAGAGGTACCCAGTCAGTTCCTACAGATTCAGCAATAAATTCACCGCTCCAGTCAGAGTTGAAGCGATATATTGCTAGGCGATCGCATTTGAACAACTGCCGCAATTCTGCCAAGGTAGTGCGGTAAATCGTTTCTGCGTGTTGGGAATGACGCATTCTTTCCGCCATGCGCGCGATCGCGTTTTCTACTTCAGCTACTTGGGTCATTTCTAGATTTTTTAACCGTAGCTGTTCGATATATTCAGCTTGCTGGAGAGCAATGCTCAACGATTCGCCGATCTGCAACAAAGCACCTGTCTCTTCATCAGTCCATTTCCGAACATCAGAATTTTGATAGGCTGCTAATAAACCCCAGAGATTACCAGCGCGGAAAATGGGAACAATGATGTACGCTTTGGCTTGGAACTTCTCTAATGCTTCTAAATAGCAAGGTGAAAAACCAGCAGCATAAATATCGTTGACTTTGCGGAAGCGCTTTTCTTTGGCGTACATTCCACCCTGCGTTTCCTTAAGATAGGTATCGGCATCAGGTTTAACAGGGGAGCCATAATCCTTAACATGGCAACGCTCTGAAGATACCATGCCTGTTTTTAAAATGCTTTCTTGTTCCTGCATCTCCAACAGTGACGACCAACCAGCAGCCACAGATTCAGCGATAACTTCTCCACTCCAATCTGGATGAAATTGATAAACGACAACGCGATCGCATTTTAAAAATCGCCGCAACTCTTGGGTTGTAGTGCGGAAAAGGGTGCGGAGATCCGTTGCTTGTCCAATCTTTTCAATGATGCCGAAAACAGTACGTTCTCGTTCCACAAGTTTGGCTGACTCCTCAGAGCGGTGATAAAGTTGTTGCTGATATTGCACCTGTTGAATCGCAATACTAGACAGAGTTGCAACCTGTACCATTAGGCGAACTTCACTATCTTTCCACTGACGAGGCTGAGAATTTTGATAGGCAGCGAGCAAGCCCCACAACTTTTCTCCCTGGAAGATGGCAACAATAATGTATGCTTTGGCTTGATAGGTTTCTAAAATTTTGATATAGCAGTCAGAAAAACCAGCACTGTAGATATCATTAGTGACTCGATAAATCTGTCCGCGATGGAAATTTTTGCCTTGGGTGTGCTGAATGTAACTATCTGCACTGTGCGATCGCCCTGTTGTCCCAGCCAATCCCCCTTCGTCTGCAAGGTTCCTAACACTGCAATAGTTAACGTTATTAACGATTGCTGGATTGTTTCGCTGTTCTTCTAATAGAGAAACCCACTCAGATCCAACAGATTCAGCCACAAATTCCCCACTCCAATCTGGCTGGAAACGATAAATTGCGACGCGATCGCATTTTAGTGACTGTCGCACTTCTTGGGTGGCAACGCGAAAGATGGTATCCAAATCTTTGGACTGGAGAATTTTATTCGCTACACCGGCAAGGATTTGGTCTTTTTCCACTTCTTGTTGCAACGTAGCCTGAATCACGGCAACTTGCAGTTGCGCTTCTAATTCCTGCTCGATTAATTTTAGTAACTGAATTTCAGCATTCTGCCACTGGCGAGCAGTAGTGCATTGCTGCACTACCAACAAACCCCAAACCCCATCTTTTGCTAAGATCGGCAAACTCAAACAAGCTCTTACCTGAAACCGCTCCATTAACTGCTTTTGGTAAGGGGACAAGCTTGCAGTGTAGGTATCGGCGATCGCGACTAATTTTTCTTGTTGATAAAGCTTGGCAGAACCCAACCCAAAAGTGACGGCGGGCAGTTTTTCCTTCAGCATTGGGGTAAAGCCATCCCTCATCGCCTCCGCAACAACTATCCCCTGCGTCGGATTCGTAAACTCATACAGCACCACGCGATCGGCTTGCAGTGCGCTTTGTATCTCCATGACAGCAGTAGCAAGCAAGGCATCTAGATCGGAAAATTGGCGGATTTTGCTAGCGATCGCCTGTACTTGCTCTACCTCTAATCCATCTCCTCCGTCTTGATATGGCAACACACTTAGCAGTTCTTTTAACTTGCGGATTCTCTCTCGCAATGGCCCTGTTTCCACCCAATCAGCTTGATCCAGTTCTGTTCGCAATTCTTCTAGAGCGGAGGTGATTTGCTGTTTTGCTGGTGCATCAACGATATGCCCGTTATCGGTTTCCTTATAACCGTTGCTGGGATTTGAGTGAGGTTGGCTCGGTCTAAGATTGTGTTGCGCTACCATGATCTTTCTTGCTATGAAGGTTGTCGGAGTTAAGAAGTAGAATGCAGAGCGGAGGCTAGTTACTTTTTTAGAACGGCTTGGGCGTCCAGAAGCCTTTGTACATCCGCCCTTGGCCTTGTAAGTAAGCTCTAAAATTTAAAATACTCAGTGCTGAGTGCTGAGTGAATTAAGAAGTACTCAGGACTTATGTACTTGGTAAAAGCCCCGCTCCTTGTGGGCGGTCTTTCAACTCAGCACTCAGCACTCGGAACTCAGCACTCTTCATAGAGGCTGAAGGGCTTGAATCACAACATGGGTGTCAAGTAACATCAAAGGGCTACCTTGAGAATCCACAAAGTAACCCTGTAAGAACGAGCCTAGTCGGCCAGGTAACATCGATGTCGAAATCGCTAACCGCTCTTGGGGATCGTGAACTTCAATAGTATTGACTTGCTCTACCAACAGCCCGATGGTTTGATTCTGAACTTGAACAAGCATTGCCATGCCAGAGTTACGCACACTTTCTCGCCGACACCAGTGTGTAGCTCCCAACAAACCTGCTAAATCAAGAATCCAAATAGCTTCTCCCCGCCAATTCATGATGCCTAACAAGAATTCTGCTACCTGCGGTACTGGCAAAATCTCGGTGAGGGCAACCTGAATTACTCCCCGTAAATCAGCTAATGGGAGTAACCCATTTACCTTTCCATTCAAGGGAAATCTTAAAAACCTCTGGTTGTTTCCTTGAGGAGAGTTTTCAAGTCGAAATTGGCTATTAATGGGTAGCTCTCTAAAGCTATCATTGCTCTGTAACATTGCCCCAGTTTCCTTTAGCGAATAAATTTACTAACAGTCTGGAGCAAGGTATTTTCATCTACAGGTTTGACTAAATAGCCATCGGCACCACTCATATTGCCCCAAGTTCTATCAACATCTGTGTTTTTAGTTGAGCAAATTACTACCGGGATTGCTTTTGTTGTCGGATCGGCTTTCAACTTGCGGCAGAACTCAAATCCACTTTGACCTGGCAAAATCAAATCCAGTAAGATCAAGTCAGGTTTTTGTTGTTTCAACCTGAGTTGAGCTTCTTCACCACTGCGAACTTCATAAACTGAATATCCTCCTTGCTCTAGATAACGTGTCATCTTTTCGGATTCTGTGAGGCTATCTTCAACTAAAAGAACTTTTTTCATTTTTTCCTAACTATTTAATTTAGAATTTGACAAATTATTGCGACAAATGAATTAACACCAAGCCAGATATAGAAAGTAATTTACAATCCAAAATCTGTTTTGAAAATTGATGTAGGAGAGCCACTGGCATGACTACCGCTTCAACCTAAACGGTTAAATACTTGTGAAGCATATTGAGTACTTTGTCTGCTTCTACGGGTTTACCCAAAAAGTCAGTTGCTCCTACTAATTTTGCTCGCATCCGATCTACTATTCCATCTTTCCCCGTTAAGATGACAACCGGCACATTTTTGAGACTTGGAGTTTTACGGATTTGAGAACAAATTTCATAGCCATTTACTTTTGGCATCAAAAGATCCAAAAAAATGAAGTCTGGCTTGCTTTTAATTAGGTTTAAAACTGCCGTCAATGACTCTTGAATGCCAACAAAGCGATAACCTTGATGGGTGAGAATTTCCTCCAAACTGCGACAGATCATTGGACTATCATCCACACAGGCTACTAAAGGTCTTGAGACATCAATAATTGCTTTACTAGCCGCTGGGAGACCAACTTGTAAAATAGTCTTCTCTTCTGTCTTCAGTGAAGAATTGGAATTATTAACTGCACTGGACGGACTGAAAACTTCTTTACTAGTCGCTGGGGGAGCAACTTTGTTGAAATTGGGCGCAACTTGTAAAACAGTGTCCTCTTCTGTCTTTAGTGAAGAATTGGAATTATTAACTGCACTGGACGGGTTGCCAGTTTCTTTACTAATCCCAACCTGCCTGAGCTTTGGGGTGGGTGAAAAAGCGATCGCCCCTGTTTTTACCAATGTCATCAATAACCGAGTCAAAGCTAAGACATCCCGACCGCTTTTTTGCCCTAGACCTCGTAAAGTTTTTGTTCCATCAACTAGAGCAATAATCTGTTTAGAGGATGCTTGTCCTTGGAGTAGCTCAATTTGTTGAATTATCGGAAATAAATTGGGCGAGTAGCTTGCCAGTCCTGCATCTCGCCATTCTTGCCAGGCTTGTGTAGCCTTTTTCAAGACTTCCTCTGTTGGTATTACAGCTAAAAGAACCCCAGGAACTTCACCAACAACCGTACTATGTGACAACTGCCCTGCTGGATTGTCGCCATTTCTTTTGGCTTCAATGTACTGCATTATATCAAACAGGACTTCAGCTATTGAGCTTGCAATCAGGCTCACAAGTTGTTGTTGTTCGATTAATTTTTGTTCTCGTAACTTAGCAAGAATGGAATACTCGCGATAATTTTCTTGGGGAGAAACAAGCTGCTCCAACTGTGTCACATCCACATTAGAACAGTACCGCAACAAGTGTCGTCGCCATCGCTCATCGGCATTAGAACCGCCAGCCTGCCAAATTAATCGTCCTAAACGAAAATATAGCGTCCAAGTCGGCCCATCCCTTGCTTCAAGATTCAGCCTGCCTGTAAATAATTTAATTTGAAGTTGCTCGATCAATTGATTCACAATGGATCGCACCTCCTTATATATCTTGAGTTTTGCATTTAGATTAAAATTGCTCAAACAATCCAGTTTACTAACTTCATCGTGCGATCGCCAATAGCACAGTTAAAAACCTTGATTGAGCTACCCCAGCTTGTTATATCCCTTTGCAACCGGATATTTTTAAAGTTCAAAGCCGGAAGCTTGAACAAAGATTTAAGCTCTTTTTCTAATTATTAATAGGTTAACTAATTATTAATAGGTTAACTTGTTGCCATGTTACATCTACTGAGCAAATTGCTTGTACAAATGTAGTTGCAATACAGACCGGAAAAGGATGGAAATGTTGAATACTACAAAACATAGACCAGCTTTAATGCTTATCGATTTTTTACTCTGCTGCTTAAGGCGAGAGACACAAGCGATCGCATTCTGCTAGTCTGCAAATACAAAAAATGACCTTGAATTAAGTTTGTCAAGAAATTGCTTGTTGCCGAATAAAGTATTGGCGATCGCGTTGTTCCAGTACCCCTTGCTTGATCAAGGAGCGCAGAATATCTATCGTTTGCACCCGGCTTAAGCCTATCACCTCTTCAATTTCTATCAGAGTAGCTCCTTCAGCTTGCTGAATGTATTGCTGCACTTTAGATTTAGCAGTATCCGCATTCAAGGCAGGCACTTTTTTAGCTATGGTATTGGCGGAAGGACGAAAACCAGTGGCTTTAATTGCAGAACGGGAGATTGACCATTTTGGAACTGTTACAACTAATTTCTCTTCTTTAGCAGGAGTCGGGGGAACTGGTTGTTCGGGGCTGTAATCGTCCCAAACACTGTTATGTAAGATTGCCCGGAAATTTTGCAAGTTTTGGAATAATGCCTGAGCCTTTGCTGAACGCTGTTGGCGGTATTCTTGCTGGCGTTGCGAGACATCTGTTTTTATTTGCAATATTTCCAATTGCCGCTCTAGAATCTCTTGCTGAAATTGCTGCTGTTGTAAGTTCCTGTCGTTGTGAAGGCTGGTAACAAAACTGCTCAATTCTTGATGAAGCATATCTGCTTGCAGCTGAAGTTCTTGTTGAGTTAGTTGTTTCCACTGGTTAACTTGTTGACGGCGTTCAGCAGTTATTTGCAATCGCTGCACTCGCTTTTGTTCCCATAAATTCTTGAGAGCCATCAGCTGAAATCTCCTATTTTGTTAATTAGAAACATTAAATGGGAGCCATGAAGACTCCCTTTTTATAATGTGCTATTAAGCAGCAGATGGAACAGCAGCTTGAGATGTTAAACCAACTGCCTCGGCATATCTTAAGTAAGTTTCAACTGAAGCAATCACAATCCGAGCTTCGATTGATAATAGTTCAATCCCAACTAAAGAAACACGTACCCAAGCATCAACCACAATTCCTTTGTCCAAAATCCGGTCAATAACTTCAGCTAGACTAGAAGATGAGTTAACTTTTTCAACAGCCATTTTATTTTACTCTCACAATTCTGATTATTGGTTTCATCTTGCTCTGATTGAGCAGTAGGTAAAACTTACACAATGTGTTTTATTCTTCCTGAGTTTAGTGTTCCCAAAAATATAAGATAAATATAAGAAAATAAAAAAATATTAAAAAGTTAACAATATCTTTTTTAGACAAAAATTCAAGAAAAAATCATCTCATCTTTATTTTTTCTGGGAAAGTTATAAATATTATTTTTTATGAATTTATATGAGAGTGTTTTTGAGAAAATGATAAGGTGGCAGAGGTTCGCTGAGTACCAATTGCCAGTGCGAGCATTGTACCTGCCAGAGGGAAAACTGCTGCGTACTGACAGTTGAATCGTTGCGCTGTGCCAAAAAGTGGATTTGCCGCACATCTGACTGTCGAGTTTCACAAATAACATTTGTATATGTTTTGAGAATTAACTGGCTCAAGAGTTCCCACTGTTCGCATTGTTGTGCTTGAAATGCTTGCTGTGTTTGGTAGCGTTGTTTTTTAGCTAATAAATAGGCTTTTCCCCTGGTATCAATAGTCTCAGAATCGTCAAGCAAAGAACAGGGTGTCAATTTTAAAGTGTACTCAACTTTGTCTGCTAGCTCAGTTAGGGCTTCTAGATATTGCTCTTGGTGCTTTTCTAGATGATTCAGCAGTTTTTCTACGGAAGTAAAACCCCTCCCAAAGCGTAGAGGAAGAAGGGGAGTTTGTTGAAAAAGTTCTCGAATCACGCGATCGTGGTTTAATACAGCTTGAAGTAAACGCTCATCCGTTGCTTGTATTGCCTCCAGTGAGATTTCCGGCTCTACGATCGCACCTAAACCAGAAGAGTAAACTAGTTCAATATTCCTTTCCATCCCTAAAGGTAGAACAAGCGGTGATGCGGTCGGGACTAGAAGAGCATAAACGTATATTGACATAAACTTGGGATAGTTATTCTGTAATTAAGTTTGTACACATGAAGTTCTCTGGGACACTTCTTTTTACATCCAAGGTGTTTCCGGAAAGTAAGTATCGTTGTGTGCAACGTTCTCTCAAACCTAACCCCCAGCCCCTTCCCTACAAAGGAAGGGGAGCAAAAATCAAAGCCTCTCTCCCTGTGGGGGAGAGGTTTGGAGAGGGGTTCTAAGGATAAGTTGCACATTGCCTTAAGTAGCTTCCGCTCTGAACTTCTGTGTTTTTTTCAAATAAGAGACTATTGAGATTGGTGTTGATTGGCAAGCATCTGATATGTAACTTGGAAATCATCATTTGTAATCTGAATCAAGCTGGAGTCAGTCAATCCTTGGGCGCGGTATCGACGAATTGCGCTTAAAGCAGCTTGATTGCTCAACAAAGCCAAGTCTGCCCCATTCCAACCCTCGGTAATTGTTGCCCAGGTTTCTAAATCGACATCAACCAGGGGACGATCTAGATTGTGGACTCGTAAAATTGCTAATCGGCTGCCTCGATCTGGTAGATCGATTTTTATTTGTAAGTCCAATCTTCCGGCTCTGAGCAAGGCCGGATCGAGGGTTTCTGGACGATTTGTTGCTCCTACTAACAATACTTTCGGGCATTCATGCAACCCATCTAGTTCGGTGAGTAGTTGACCGACAACGCGATCGCTAACCCCAGAATCACCAGTAAATCTTCCCCGTGCTGGTGCCAGGGTATCAATTTCATCTATAAACACAACACAAGGAGCTGCTTGCCGAGCTTTGCGAAAGAGTTCTCTAACTGCTTGTTCTGCCGCACCTACCCATCGGCTGAGTAATTCCGGGCCATTCACAGCAATAAAGTTGGCTCTAGCTTGGGAAGCGATCGCTTTTGCCAGTAAGGTTTTTCCAGTTCCCGGCGGCCCCCACAACAGAATCCCACGGGGAGGCTTGGCTTTGGTTTGCTCGTATAGTTCGGGATAGAGGAGTGCGCCTTCAACAGATTCTTGAAGTTTTTGTTTCACATCATCCAAACCACCAATGTCATCCCAGCTGACACTTGGTACTTCAACTGCTACATCCCTGAGAACTGAGGGTTTTATCTCCTTAATTGCTTCGAGAAAATCCTGCTGCATGATAGTCATGTTCTCAGGAACGGGACTGTTGAGCGAGGGGATTTGACGACGAAGGGCGATATAGGCTGCTTTTTGACAAAGAGCTTTAATATCGGCACCAACAAAACCGACAGCCAAATCGGCGATCGCTCCTAAATTAACCGAAGTTTCCAACGGCATAGCACTTGTCAAAATCGTCAGAATTTCCAATCGTCCATTGCGATCGGGAACCCGAAACTGAACTTCGCGATCGAAGCGCCCCGGACGACGTAGCGCCGGATCGAGATAATCGGGACGATTTGTTGCCGCTAATACAATTACGCCCTCGGTTTTGGCAAATCCATCCATTAATCCAAGCAACTGCGCCACTAGTCTTTTTTCAACTTCACCTTCCACTTGGCTACGATCTGGGGCAAGGCTGTCAATTTCATCAATAAATATTAGGCAGGGAGCAGAACGAGTTGCTTTCTCAAAAATACTTCGCAAACGAGCTTCTGCTTCCCCGTAATACTTGCTCATCACCTCTGGGCCATTGATGGCAATGTAGTTTAACTCTAACTCTTCTGCCAAAACACGGGCTGTTAAAGTTTTTCCCGTACCGGGCGGGCCAACTAGCAAAACCCCACGCGGAGGCTCTAACCCTAATTTAACCAATAAATCTGGACGTTTAAGGGGAATTTCGACTAACTCTCTGATTTCTTGGAGAACATCAGTCAAACCGCCGACATCTTGCCAAGAAGTTTTTGAGTTCGTCTTATCTGATGGGGGAGTGACATCAGTATCATCCATTGGTGTAGTGCCAACGGTGGAATTGGATCTGACTCGGCTGGAATTATTTGTTCTGGGAATATTACCTTGTCGGGGAATACTACTGAGATTATGAGAGCGAATTTGAAGAGAAGTTTTTAACTCGCCTTTCTCTACTTTTTCTTCTAAAGCTTTGGCAATTTCTAATAGGTGTTCAAATCCTTTAAATATGTCGTCCATTGATTTAACTTAGAGGTTGTTTGAAGAGTGTTTCACTGTGATTTTGGGTACTTTTAGATCCTCCCTTAATCCCCCCTTGTAAAGGGGGGAAACCGGAAAATCTAGTTCCCTCCCCAATACATACGGGGAGGGTTAGGGAGGGGTAATTCCAATTCCATAACTTGTATGTACACCGTAGCTTTACAAGGGGTATTTAGGGGGTTATAGAACGTTTTGCTATCGACAAGAGGACTTTTCAAACATCCTCTTAAATACAAGGCAAAGAAAAATTAAATTTTCCAAAAAATTAAAAGTTTCAATAATTTTTGATTCTCAAATTTTATTGCTATTCAACAGCGAGAGGAATTAATCAGTTGGAAATTGTTAATCGAAGACGAGCAAAGTTATACGGGGCAGTGAAATTGTTGTAACGAATTCGCAAACGGTTTTCAAATTGACGATCGAGTGCTTCAACGTGTTCGCTAAATTGTGGTTCTGCTTCCCAAGGAATTAGGTAGGCTGCATTGTAGATCATTGTGTCCATTTGGGGAGTATTTTCTACCACTTCGATCGCAATGGAGTTGAGCGTGCTTTTAAATACATCTATGATCCCTTGCTTGCGATCGCTCATTCCCTGTTCGATGGTTTGCCCTATTTGGATTACCCGCTCCATACTCAGGGGTTGACCCACTAGCTTATCCCGTTCGGTTTTGAGATTTGGGTGTTCTGCCAATAGTCCCTGAATTTCTGCCTCGGTATCCCAAAAAACTTTGACACTAACTTCTCGGCAACCTGATAACTTTGCAAGCAATTGCGTCAATTCTTCTTGATGAGGACGAATTAATTGCTGTGAAACCGTTTCCCAGCTTGAAACCAAAAGTCCAAATTGCACTGGCAGTAAATAGCGATCGCCTCCTTGCATGATCTCCTCAAGGACTTTCTCATGACTTAGCAGGTTACGACGGCTGGCCAAATAACGCTCTTGCTGTGCTTCCGAGTAGATGACTGCAAAATCATCCAAAATTTTAATTTCTACAGGTTGCCGATCTAAGCCCTGTAAATTTAAGTTTTCTGGAGCAGGCAAGGTCAAAATTCCATAAATGTAAAAGCCATAACTCATAAGAATGTCTTACCAAGAAGAATGTAGATAAAAAAGTTATAGGGGTTTGGAAGTGAGTACTAATCTTAACTTGGCATGAACTAAGCTTAATTGAGCCAGTCCTAAGTCCAAGTCACCCTCAACCACAACACCCGTATTTAATAGGCGATCGAGGAGTTCTAGAATAGAGGGTTGAATAGAGGTTTCGCCGGGGTAGTATCCTCCAGATTGGGGAAGTAAAGTTCCCATTTCACCCAAGTTAATATTTAGATCGGCTGGGTCAATATCAAATATCTCGCAAAGCTGAACAACCTGCTGCTCAAGCTTTTGCAGGCTTTCGGCAGCTCGATCTAGTTCAGAGTCGCTGAGGTTGCCAGCATCCATTCGCCGAATAACTTGAGCTTCCATAAGTTGACGTATCAGTTCAACAACCGTCAGTAACAACGGTGCTAAACCTGAATCTGAACCTTTTGATTTGCTAATCGCCTGCATTCTGATGATTAATAGGATTGACTGCTTTGAGCGATCGCAGTTCTGTTTCTAGACTGGCAATACGCTCTTGAAGTTGTTGATTAGTTGTTAATAAAGTGCGAGTTTGACTATTAAGATAGGGGTCGCTCTCCCACCAGTTAATTCCAATCTCTTTGGCTTTATCAACAGAAGAAATCAACAAACGAATCCGGATGTTGAGCAATTCTGTGGAGCCTACGGAAATAGAAATATCTCCTGCTATAACAATGCCTTTATCCAGAACCCGTTCTAGAATATCTGCCAAGGTAGAACCTTGAGTTGATGTGGTGATAGCTCCCCGATTAGTATTAGTACTCATTTGTTTATTAAATGGCCAGAATCAAGAGCAACTGTTTGTGAGATGTTCGGCGACTCGGCATTGCCCTGTATTTGGACTAATACTCCCTGTTCTCTGAGAGACTTGAGTGCAGCCACAATTTGACTGCGATCGATCCCTAACTCTACTGCCAATTCAGAGAAACGCCTTCCTGGAGAATTGCACAGGTAGTTGTAGACTTCATGCTCGTAAGGTACTCGTTGTTCCAATACAATCTGATTTTGGCTGTCTGGTATGATCTCAGTCGGCTGAGATTGAGTATTTGTACTATGATGCAATTCACTCAAAACCTCTTCCAGTAGCCGAGTTGCTTCTATCAGAGGTTGATTCGTGCGAGAAAGCAGGATATCGGCACAAATATCTTGGAAGTAAGAATCTCCGAAATTGATGGAAATTTCGTGTTCGTGGCAGATTCTAGCAATCATCAGACAAGAACGCAATCCACCGCCCAGCCCAGAGCCAGATCGACTCCAAAACATCCGCACTAAGCGCACGATTTTGTCTGCTTTCTCAGAATCTATGCCTGTTTTATGAACTACAATTTCCTGCTGAGTTAGTTCATCAGGTGGAGGCATATCGATGGTAATAACACGATCCATCAAAGCATCCTGAGTTGCATGAACTCCACAATACTCTTGAGGATTTGATGTTAAAATTGCCCGAAACTTAGGATGAACCCGGATATACTCGGCTCGCTGTTGATTTGTTGGTAATACCAATAACCTCTCCTCAAGTACGGAGAGTAAAACGTTATTTACCTCCGGGTGCGATCGATTGAATTCGTCGTAAACCAGCGTAAATCCTTCTTTACAAGCTAGGGTTAATCGTGCATCAACCCAATGTTGTCGAAGTTCATCCTCAACTTTGACAACGCTGTGGATGAAATTATCAACAACCTTTTTGCGGGTATAACCTAATTGATTACCAATCAAGTCTGAGGTTTTAAACTCATCATCTCCAAATAAGAGGATAATCGGCTGGTTGAGCAAATCAGCTAGATGCATTGCCAGAGTAGTTTTTCCGACTCCAGCCGCACCACGTAAATGTACTGAAAAACCCGACTGTAGATAGCGCAAAGCACGTTGAGCGATGCGTTGAATAGCAGGGGTATTGACAAATCGTTGGGGAGATGCATTTAATACTGTTGTCAAGCTCTAAGTACCTCGTAAGTAATAATTTTATGTAAAAGTAATTTTTTGCACATCGGGGATATAAAATACAGATGTCAAGAAGCCTTAACTGAACTTAAATCCAACACATTTTGGCATCAACATAAGACTAAGTAATGTTTTATATAATGTCATCAGCAAGATTACGGTCTTGTGAGACAGCTTTAACAAATCTACACAAGTGTAAATTAATATGGTTCTGCGCTTCTTACTATTACCGATTACTGGCCCATTAATGGGGGTAACGTGGCTTGGGGAAAAAATTTTAGAACAGGCGAGTACTGAAATTGACGATAAAGAAAATCTCAGCAAGCAGCTTCTTGCACTCCAACTTGCTTTTGATATGGGGGAAATTCCTGAAGAAGAGTTTGAAATTCAGGAAGAAGCTCTTTTATTAGCAATTCTAGAAGCAGAAAAGCAGGAAGGCGATGAGACACAAGAGTAAGGTAGGAGGTAGAAGGCACAGGAGGAACTACACCCCCGATCGCGAGGGTTTTTTCATCGAATTTAATCTGTGATGTGTGGATGAGAGAAAATATAAGTATCGCGATTCAGAATATAATCAGCCATGACTGAAACCAAACCCACTCGTACCGCACGCAGGGGACGAATATTCCCTGAAATTCAGTGGGATGAAGAACAAAAAGCACGACATGAAGCCGAACGCGAGGCTTTTTACCAACGTTGTAAACCTATTTTTGAACAAGTCAAATCAGAATTAATTGAAACTCACTACAACTGGTTTGTTGCAGTTGAACCGGATAGTGGAGAATATTTTGTTGATAAAGATTTAGAAGTAGTTTCATTACGGTGTCGCGAACAGCATCCAGGCAAAATACACTATACTTTTCGGATTAATGAATCTGGGGCTTGCGGCACAATATGACGATTTCCGGTTTTTTTGTGATGAGGATGCACTACTTTTTGAAATTAATTTAGTAACATCAGAGGGATTGGAATTACCTGTTGAGGCGATGTTTGATACAGGTTTTTCGTATTGGTTAGCGATTAATGAGCAAGATATAGATGCACTTGGTTGGGAGCGTTTACGAGAGCAAACAATGCGAACTGCACGGGGAGATGTCAAATTTGAAATCTACTGGAGTTTAGACTAAGCCATACAAAATGACCCAGCAGGGCTGAGTTAATTAG